>NZ_RIZI01000186.1 GCF_003721225.1 Acidithiobacillus sulfuriphilus
TCAGGAGGCCGCCTTGCTGGCCCAGCAGGAAATGCTGCGCAGCACCGAACCCATAGAGCTCTTTCACCGCCTTACCGATATCATCGTCAGCCAGACCGATTGCATAGCCGCTTACGTGGTAATCCCCGATGAGCACGGCGACGCCCTGAAAATCGCGGCGGTAGCGGCTAGGGACGCAGCGCGGCGGAATGCCATCGAGGGGCTGGTCCCCTCCCGGGATCCGCAGCACCATCCCTATGGACAAATGCTGGTCAGCCGGGCCTTCCGCGAAGGGATTCCCATCGGCCCCCTCCCGCCGCATCCCGATATTATCGGCAACAATGCGGGCCTCAAGGGTTTGGGGGCGGTGGTGGCCTGGCCCATTCGCATCGCCGACAACGGGGAACCCGTGGCCGTGCTGGCCATCGAACTCCTCGCCAGACGCCATTTCACCCTCAGATTGCAGCAATTGATGCAACTCCTGGCCGAAAACATCGGCAGTTTCCTCTACCAGCAACAGCTTTATCGGCAGGTGCAGGACCTGGTGGTCCACGACATCCTCACCGGCCTGCCCAACCGCAGCCATTTCGAGCAATCCGTCAGTACCGCCATCACCCAGGCGCGGGGCAGCGGCCGGCATCTGGCCATTGGCCTGCTCGACCTTGACGGTTTCAAGGAGGTCAACGATAGTCATGGTCATAGCGTGGGCGACGCCATCCTCCAGGCCGTAGCCCAACGACTGCAGGACTTATGCAAAGAGAGCCTCATGGTGGCCCGCATGGGCGGCGACGAGTTTGCCTGCTGCCTGGACTGGCAGGCCGGCGATGACCTCAATATGGTGTCGCAGAAGGCCCTTCTGGCGGTGATCGATGGTGCCGCCACCGTGACCGACATGCCCGTATCGGGCTCTCTGGGCTGGACGATCTTCCCCGACGACGGCCCGGACTTCAAGACCTTGTTCGCCCATGCCGATGAGGCGATGTATGCCGCCAAGGCCGCAGGCAAGTCCACCTACCGTTTTTATGGCGGTGCGGTAGCGGCGGCAGCGGAACGACGCATTCAGGTCCATCAGGATTTCCTCCTGGCTATCACCCATGGCGATATCGTCTTCTTCCTGCAACCCCAGGCCGACGTCGTCGCGGGCCACATCGACGGCGCCGAAATGCTGGCCCGCTGGCGCCAGGAAGACGGCCGCTGGCGCGGTCCGGGCAAATTCATGTCCATTGTGGAACAAGACCACCGCCTCATCCGCGCCCTCGGCATCCATGCGCTCCAGGAAGCCGTCCGCCTGCGTGAGCGTTGCCGGAGCGAGGGTCTGCACATCCGCCTGTCCCTCAACATCGGCGCCCTGCATTTCCTGCATCCCGATTTTCTGGAAGACGTGGCGCGTTACTGTCCCCAGGGGGGAGGTCTCACCATCGAGATTACCGAATCCATTGCCCTGGCAGACCTCCGCCACGCCCAGCAGGTGGCCATGATTCTCAAGGAACGGGGCTTTCGCCTCGCCCTGGACGATTTTGGTACCGGGTACTCCTCCATGCTCTATACCACCCAACTCCCCTTTGATGAACTCAAGCTCGACCAAAACTTCGTCTTCCGCTTCCGCCGCGATAATGCCAGCTTTGCCGTGGCTGGCGCCGCCCGCTTGCTGGGCGACCTTTCGGGGCGCTCCATGATTGCCGAAGGCATTGCCAATCCGGCAGATCTCACCCTCTGGTTGCGCATGGGTGGGCGGCGCATCCAGGGCTATCACCTCGCCCCGCCCTTGCCGGAAAATGCCTTTTTTACCTGGTACCCCTGCCTGCAGCCCGTACTGCGCCGATCCGTCGCCGCCCTCCTGCTGGAAGATCTCCCCCTCCTCAGTCATATGACAGGAGACGCGAGCTACCGCCAAGACCCGACCATGCTGGCTGCCTCCAGTTGTCCGATGGGCAAGTGGTTTAGCCTGCGGCGCGGGGAATATCAGTATATCCCGGCCTTTCTCCCCGCCGAGCGCATGCACCAGCGCCTCCATGCCCTGAGCACGGGTGCCGACGAAAAGGCCCTGCGCGCCGCCCTGGTAGAAATGCGCATCCTCTCCCTCGCGCTCTACGAGGCCATTGCCCAGCAACCCGGCGACACCGCCAATGGTCTTCAGGACCGTCCATGAACAATGGAACGCCCCTCTCCCACTTTCTCGGCCTCCACGGCGCTGATTTTGCCCTCATCGACCGCTACCGTGACCGGCTTGAAGAGGGCGCGGAAGGGCTGGCACGCCACTTTTATGATTATTTGCTGGCCTTCCCCGTCACCGCCGCCGTTTTTCGCGACTTCTCCAAGGAGCGCCTGGAAGCCCTCATTCATCAACAGGCAGATCATCTGCGCAAGCTGCTGCGCAGCCATCTCGACGCCAACTGGCGGCAGACCATGCGCCATATCGGCGTCATCCATCAGCAGCTCGGCATCGAGCCCGCCTGGGTGGCGGGGGCTTACATCCTCTACTGGCAACACTGGCAGCAAACGCTGCGGCGGATCCCGAATCCGGACCGGGAGCCCCTGCGGGACATCCTCTTCCGGCTCCTCGTGGGCGACCTCATGCTGCAATTGGAGGGCTACGCCCATGCCTCCCAGGAGACGGACGCGGAACGATTGGGCCTATTGCAAGTGCTCCTCGGGGTGCTCAGCGTCTCCGGCCACGAAGAAGCCCCCCAGCCCGAAGAACTCCTGCAGCGCATCGCCGCCGCCCTGCCCATCCAAACCCGGGGAGTCCCCATGGCGGGCTACCTCATCACCACCAAAGGGAAAGACCTGCTCACCACCGAATACATGGCCGGCGCCAGGATTGCCGAGTTGGAAATCCCGCAGCAAGCCGGCGACCCCTGCTGGGAAGCCCTAGAGTCCGGGCAGGTACAAATCGTGGATACAGCGGGACCTGGCGCACTGCCCTGGCTACAGTCTCTCCAGGGCGTTGCCGCAGAAGTGGGCATCTTTCCCTTTGGCGCCGCAGACCTGCGCGGGGTAGGCCTGGTGGGCGCCAAGACCAAGGGCTATTTTCGCCAGGTGGGCAGCGCCTATTTTCAAGCCTTTACCCATCTCGGCGCCCTGGTGCTGCAACTGCGCAACCAGGCCCTGCGCGACCCCCTCACCGGGCTGCCCAATCGCGCCCTGCTCATGGACCGACTCGAACATGCCTGCCACCAGGCGCTCCGCCAGGAGCGCCTGCTGGGCATCGGCCTGCTGGATCTCGACGGCTTCAAGCAGGTCAACGATCGTCTCGGTCACGAGGTGGGAGACCGTCTCCTCAAGGCCGTGGTGGAGCGTATGCGCCAAGAACTCCGCGCCGAAGACACCATCGCCCGCATCGGCGGAGACGAATTCGCCCTGCTCCTACCCAGCATCGAACGCTTGGAAGAATTGGAGGTCCTCTGCGAACGTATCCTCGCGGCCATTCGTCAACCCCTGAAAATCCGCGGCGAAAGCATCACCGTGTCGGGCAGCCTCGGCCTTACCCTCTACCCCCTCGATGACAGCGACGCCCGCACACTGCTCCGCCACGCGGATCTCGCCCTCTATGCGGCCAAAGCCGGCGGAAGGGACCAGTACCACCTCCACACCCAGGCCCTGGATGAAGCCGTCCAGGCCGACGCCGCCCTACGGAGTCGCCTGGAAAAAGGACTCCGCGAAGACCACCTCCCCCTGCTGTATCAACCCATGGTCAGCACCACGGGCGTAGTCCTCGGCGTGGAAGCCCTCCTCTGCCTCCAGGACCCGAGCGCCGGCCAGATCAGCCCCTCCGCCTTGGCCAACGCCATCGATCACCCCCGACTGGCACGCCCCATCGGTCGCTTCATCCTCGCTGCGGCATTGCAACAGGCAGCGCTCTGGCTGGGAGAAGGGCTGAACCTGCGCCTGGCCATCAAAATCAGCGCCCGCCATTTGCTGGATGCCCGCTTCCTGGAGGATCTGCACGAGGCACTGGCCCGCCATCCCGCCCTCCCCCCACAGCACCTTGAACTCGAAATCACCGAATCGGCCCCGTTGCAAGACCGGGAAACGACGCTCCAGCGCCTGCAGGAATGCCGCAATGGGGGAGTACGCATCGCCCTCGACCAGTTCGGCATCGGCAACGCGCCGCTCCGCACCCTGCAGCGCCTCCCGCTACAGTCCATCAAGATCGACCAAGGCTTGATCCGCGCCATCCTCCACCATCCCAATGACCTTGCCATCGTTGCGGGAATCATCACCACCGGACGCATGATGCACCTCGATGTCATCGCCGACGGCGTGGAAACAGCAGAACATTGCCATCGTCTCCACAGCATCGGGTGCAAAATCCTGCAAGGCCCCTATTTCGCCACGCCCATGCCCGCCGCCGCCATAGCACCCTGGCTAGCCGCCTACCGTCCACCCTCCTGCAATAGCTAGGGGGAAACGGGAAGGCCCGCAGCACCCTTGGCCGAATCTCCGCTTTTCGCAGCGCGCCGGGGCAGATGGAACGCCTAGCGCCTCAGGCTCTCCAGCAGGTCCGGGCCGGTGCCGGGAGGGGGCAGGGTACAAACGCCTTCCAACAGCCCCGTCTCCTCGGACAGGCAGGGGGCATGAAACAACTGACCGGACCACATGCCCTGGAAACTGCGCCAGGTGACCAAAACCCAGAAAAACGCCAGCAACAGCGTAAAGCCCGCCCCCAGCGGCGCAAGAACGCCAAAATCCGTGTCATGGGCCAAAGCAAAGGTAGCCGCCGTATAGACCCCGAGGGGGAAGGTAAAGCCCCACCAACCCATATTGAAAGGCAGGCCTTCATGGAGATAACGCAGGGTAAACAATCCGGCCATCGCCATCCACCACAGGCCGAAGCCCCACAGCAGGAAGGCAATGAAAATACCGCCCATCTGCCCAAAGGCCGCCAACTGCGCCAGGGGCGTAGCGGCAAAGGCCTGGGTATCGGCATCCCCCAACAACACCAGGGCCAAGGCCCCGGTACCCAATGGCCCCAGGGGTAGCCAAGCGGAAACGGCCATATCCGCATGGGGAAGCTTGTGCAAGGTCAGGCGCAGGAACAAGATGGTCAGAATGCCCAAGGCCAAGGGCACCGAAATGGCCCAAAGAACATAGCTGATGTAAATCACCATCGTCGCCCCTCCCGTTGCCAGATGGGGAGCCAGCAGCCCCCCGCTGGCGGCCGCCACTTCCGGTGGAACGATGGGTAGGAGCCACGCCGCCGTCATGCGTTCGATGGCGTGTTCTTGGGCGGTAAACATGAAATAGGGCACCACCAATACCGAAAGCACCGACAACGCCACGTCTACCCACCAGAAGACCAAGGCCATCTCCAGCGCTGGCCCGGAATGAGGCCGGAGCAGCAGGCCGCCATTGATGATGGTGGCAAGCCCCATGGGAATGGCGCCAATAAACAGGGACTGCACGGGGTGCCCGAAAAGGCGCCGAAAGGAGGCCGGGTAAAAGATCGCCCGGCCCAGGAAGAGGCCGGCGAAAAGGCAGAAAAACAGCCCGTTGATGATCCACAGCCCCTGTGCCAATGGGCTCTGGCCCCAGAAAGGATAGGGAAATGCGCCCACCATCAGCGCCAGAATGCCGGTACCCATATTGGCGGCAAACCAGTTGGGGGTGAATTGACGCACAATTTCGCGGAGATCGCCGCGGGGAAGATCAGAAAAAAGCGCCATAGTCAACTCATCGTTCAGTCTGTGAGAATATAACTATAGATTGCCGACCAGTTATTATAAAATGATATTTTATAATTTATGATATAAACAGGTGTAATCGATTATGAATGCCATTGATCCCCAACTTCTCCTCACCTGGGCCAGGGTAGCCCGCGCCGGCAATCTCCGCCTCGCCGCAATGGAGCTGCACCTCACCCAGCCCGCGGTCTCCCACCAACTACGCCGCCTGCAGGAATGGATGGGGGAGCCCCTCTATCGGCGCGTCAGCCGCGGCATTGAGCCTACCCCAACGGGTATCCTGCTGCTGCGCACGGCCGAGCGCATGGAGGCCACCCTGGAGGAGGCGCAGGCTCTGCGCAGCCATACCCAGTCCCTCTTACGCGGGAGCTTGACCATCGTGGCCAGCCATAGCAATGCCGAATATCTGCTCCCCCCGGCCATTGTCGCTTTCCGGGCCCGCTATCCCGGCGTCTCGGTCCGCCTCACCAGCACCAACAGCCGTCAGGCGCGGGCCCTGCGCGAGGGCGCCGACCTGATTTTCATCGAAGACACGGTATCCGGCGCCGATCTCGGCGGCGACTGGGAGCAACGGATCCTGGTGGAAACCGGGATCGCCCTGCTCGTCCCCCGCGATCATCCCTTCGCCCACGCCAGCGCTCCCATTCCCCTGACATCCATCGACCCGGAAATGCTGGTCTGGCGGGAAGATGGCTCGGGCATCCGCGAACATGCCTTGCAAGCGCTCCACCAACAGGGCATCTATCCGGATATCCGTTATGAGCTGAGTGGCTTCGCCGCGGTACGCAATGCCCTGCGTTGTGGTCTGGGCATCAGTCTGGTATCGGCCCTGGCCGGCGCAGAAGCCCTTCCCGACCTCCGCGTCGTGGCCGTGACCCCGGCCATCAGCCACACCCTTTCCGCCCTTTACCGCAAAGGGCTCAGCCAGGCCGCCCAGGCCTTTTTACCCTTGCTGCACGCCCCTGAACCCCAGGCAATGGCATAACCCCGGGCGGTATCTCTATAAGCGCGGGGGAAGCCGTGACCAGCCTTGCGCCGTGGGAAGAGGGGGAGAACTGACCCCGCGTCAGTGGGAAAACTTCGCCACCTGCTGCGGAAAGACCTTCACCTCGCCATGGCTGCGCAAATCCTGCGCATACCCCGCAAACAGCAACTGCATCCGCTGTTCTTCCAGCGATTGCGCGATCTGCGCGGAGACCTGCGGATTCAAGCTGGCCGCCGGCGGAACAGCGACGCGGGTAACGGCAAAGACCGCATATCCCTGCCCCGTCTTTGCCATGCCCAGCGAAGGCACCCCTCCCTGCGGAGCAGGAGCGTTGAAGACCGCCGGCAATAATCCCTGGGGCAGACCTTGGGGATTATGCCGCGTCAAATTGACGGCATTCTGATAGGGAAAAATGCCATTGCGCGTCAAGGACGCCAGGGCCTTACCGCCCTGGGCCGCCTTCCATACCTGCTGCGCCGCTGCTTTTGCCAGCGCCGCGCTGTGCTGGGTGCTGAGAACCTGCGCAATATCCGGGCTCACCGCAGTCAGCGCCCGGGCCCGCCCGGGCCGAAAATGGACGAGATGCACCGCCAGCAAACTACCGTCGGGAAGAGTGATCGCCTCGCTGTTCTTCCCCGCCAGCACCGCTTTGCCAAAGGCCAGCGCCAAGGCCTTGGGGTCATGGAAAGGGCCCGTCGCCGCCACCTGCCCAGCCACCAGCAGCGGGCTCTCCTCCACCCGAAGACCATAGGCCTGGGCAACCGCTGCAAGATCCTTCGGGCTGCTGAAAAGGCGGTCCTTGAAATTCTCCACCTGGGCGTTAAACAACTGCCGGGCCTTCTCCTCCCGCGCTTTATCGCCAGACGGCGCCACCTCGGCGGAAAGACTGGGAGCGCTGGCCCGCCCCGCCCCCTGCGGAGCAGCGGCGGACGTCTTGTCGCCCACCTTGTCGAGGAACGCCTGGGGCCCAAAGACCACATATTGCACCTGGACCTGCTCCGGCTCCTGAAATGCCTGAATATGGGCCTGATAATACGCCGCGATATCCGCCACACTCGGCGCGGCCTGCTGGGCAAAGGCGGCGAAAGGGATCTCCACGCTCTCCACATCACGAGTTTCCTGGGACCAGGCCCACAACTGCTGGGCTTCGCCGGCGTTGGCCAGGGGGGCAATCTGGGGAATCGCCTGCAATTGCGCCAGCAGCATGCTCTCGCGGAGCATGCCTTCAAACTGGGCAGGGGTCAGGCCATTGGCCACCAACAGTTTCTCGTAACGGGCCTTGGAAAAATGCCCATTTTCCGCAAACTCTGGTATGGATTCGATTTTCTTGACCAGCGCCGCGTCGGGCACCTGCAATCCCAGGCGCCGCCCTTCTTCACTCAGTAAAACATCATTGATCATGCTGTCCAGAATCTGCTCACCGAACCCCTGTTCCTGGGTAATTTTTTCCGCGGTGGCGGCACCAAAGACCTGCGCATAACGGGCCCGCGCATCCTCCAGACGTTTCTGGAAAAGCGCTCCGCCAATTTTTTGGCCATTGACCTTGGCGACGACACTGCTCTGCTCGGATCCCGACAAGAAGTAATCACTGACGCCCCATAGCATGAACGACAATGCGATCAGCAATAACAGCACCTTTGCTGCCAGCGATTTGCCCAGATTCCGAAAAAATTCCAACATGATTCTTCCCCACCAGAAATAATAAAAAATACCCTAAATAGCAAAGCAGACCCTTCGCTCATTCCCGGAGACGGCAAGTGATCCGTAGCAGCGGCGCCGGGGAAGCCGGCCCGGCGCGGTAGATCAGCCTCAAGTCCGGCAGGCTGCCAATGAATCCGCCCCGGACGCGAAAAAGGGCGAACCCCAACGGGATCGCCCTACGAAATGGTGGCGGGGTGGACGGGGCTCGAACCCGCGACCTCCGGCGTGACAGGCCGGCATTCTGACCAACTGAACTACCACCCCTGGATGATGAATTCATAGTGGTGGGCGGTGAGGGGCTCGAACCCCCGACATTCGGCGTGTAAAGCCGACGCTCTACCAACTGAGCTAACCGCCCTAACCATATTTTTTTAGTTTACTGCATCTTTCAATGCTTTACCAGCCTTGAATTTCGGAGTGCGGCTTGCGGCAATCATGATCTCCTGACCGGTGGCGGGGTTACGCCCCTTGCGAGCCTCCCGGGTAGAGACGAGAAACGAACCAAAGCCCACCAGCGTTACCTGCTCCCCAGCCTTGAGCGCTTCCTTAAGGGCTTCCAAGGTCGCATCCAGCGCCGTCCCGGCCGCTACGCGGGAAATCCCCGCATGATCTGCAATTTTTTCAATCAACTCCGATTTATTCATGCTACTTTCTCCTTTATGGGTATACCTACCGCCGGTAACTACTGCCTTCCCTCAGACAAGTCTGCACGTTATAACAAGCGACAAAAAGTCATGTCAAGAAAACCTTCACTGGCTAATGCGCCGTCGCCTTTTCGTCGGCACTGCCTTCCCCCACTTTGCCGGCCGGGACCAGAGGCGCGGAATCCTCCGGCTCGGGCAAGGGACTGGGCCGGGACTCCAGGGCTATGGCCAGGACCTCATCGATCCAGCGCACGGGCTTGATCACCAGCGCATCCCGGACATTCTTGGGGATTTCCTGAAGATCTTTCTCATTTTCCTGCGGAATCAGGACCGTGCTGATCCCGCCCCGATGCGCCGCCAACAGTTTTTCCTTCAAGCCGCCGATGGGCAGGACCTCGCCACGCAGAGTGATCTCACCCGTCATGGCCACGCTGGCATGCACCGGAATGTTGGTGAGGGCCGACACCAGGGCCGTACACATGCCGATGCCGGCGCTCGGACCATCTTTGGGTGTGGCGCCTTCGGGAACATGGATATGGACATCCTTGTTCTGGTAAAAGTCCGGCGCGATACCCAAGGCCTGGGCCCGGGAGCGCACTACACTCATGGCGGCCTGAATGGACTCCTGCATCACGTCCCCGAGCTTGCCGGTGATCAGCAACTTTCCGCGCCCGGGAATGACCACGGCTTCAATGCTCAGCAGCTCGCCGCCAACCTCCGTCCACGCCAGGCCCGTCACTTCGCCAATGCGGTTTTCCTTTTCCGCCTTGCCAAAGTCATAGCGACGGACGCCCAGATACTTGTCCAGATTACGGTCGGAAACCTGGACCCGTTTACGCTTCTTGTCCAGGAGCAGTTCCTTGACCACCTTGCGGCAAATCCGGGCCAGTTCACGCTCCAGGTTACGCACGCCCGCTTCCCGGGTGTAGTAACGAATGATGTCACGAATGACGGCCTGCGAAACCTGCATTTCGCCGTCCTTCAGCCCGGCCTTGCTGATCTGCTTGGGCAGCAGATATTGCATGGCGATATGGATTTTCTCGTCTTCCGTATAACCGGAGAGGCGGATCACTTCCATACGATCCATGAGCGGTGCGGGAATATTCAAGGTGTTGGCCGTGGTGACAAACATCACCTCGGAAAGATTGAAATCCACCTCCAGATAGTGATCGTTGAAAGCGGCATTCTGCTCAGGATCCAGGACCTCCAGCAATGCCGAGGCCGGGTCACCGCGAAAATCCATGGCCATCTTGTCCACTTCGTCCAAGAGCATCAGGGGATTGCGGGTGGCCACCTTGGCCAGGCTCTGAATGATCTTTCCCGGCAATGCGCCGATATAGGTGCGCCGATGGCCACGAATTTCCGCCTCGTCGCGTACGCCGCCCAAGGACATACGGACAAATTTACGCCCCGTAGCCGCGGCAATGGAGCGCCCCAGGCTGGTCTTCCCCACGCCGGGCGGTCCGACCAGGCAGAGAATCGGGCCTTGGCTGTTGCCCACCCGCTCCTGAACGGCCAGATACTCCAGAATCCGCTCCTTGACGTCTTCCAGGCCGTAATGATCGGCGTCGAGAATCTCCTTCGCCCGGGTCAGATCCTTGGTGATTTTGCTGCGCTTGCGCCACGGCACGCTCACCAGCCAGTCGATATAATTGCGCACGACGGTGGCCTCGGCGGACATGGGACTCATCATCCGCAGTTTTTTCAACTCCGCTTCCGCCTTGGCCCGAACCTCCTTGGGCATACCCGCCTTCTCGATCTTGCGGGCCACCTCATCCGCTTCTCCTCCACCCTCTTCCGAAAGGTCACCCAGTTCTTTCTGGATGGCCTTCATCTGCTCGTTCAGATAGTACTCGCGCTGGCTTTTCTCCATTTGCCGCTTGACGCGGCCACGGATACGCTTCTCCACCTGCAGAAGATCGATCTCCGATTCCATCAGCCCGAGCAAATGCTCCAGGCGGACACGGGTGTCCGCCTTTTCCAGGATCTCCTGCTTTTCCTCCAGCTTGAGGCTGAGATGCGCGGCCACGGTATCCGCCAGACGCGCAGGGTCATCCATACTGGCCAGGGTGGACAGTATTTCCGGCGGGATTTTCTTGTTGAGCTTGACGTAGGATTCAAACTGGCTGCTCACCGAGCGCATCAATGCCTCGGTTTCGCGATCGGCCAGTTTGTCACTTTCTATGACCTGCACCTGGGCCCGCAGGGAATCGGCGCCGGGCAGGAAGGAAACCAATTTTGCCCGGTCGGTCCCTTCCACCAACACCTTGACGGTGCCATCGGGCAGTTTCAGCAATTGCAGAATCGTCGCCAAGGTGCCCACGCGAAAGATGCCTTCGGGTTGCGGATCATCATCCGCGGCATTTTTCTGCGCCACCAGCAGGATTTGTTTGTCACCCGCCATGGCCTCTTCCAGGGCATGAATGGATTTGACTCTACCGACAAAAAGCGGGATTACCATGAATGGAAAAACCACCACATCCCGCAACGGCAATACCGGTACCATCAAACCCTCGCCTTCGACCAGCAGGACATTCTTATCAACCAGTGCCATGGTTTACCCCTTGAACCAGGTAGATACCAACTACCGACATTTGTGAAAGTGGTGCCGCCACCCGTGGTTTTCAATGGTGGCGACGCAGAGCGGCAGAGTTAGGCCGGGTGGGAAATATCCACCTTGGCCGCGCCATCGTCGTAAACCAACAACGGCTTACCCGCTCCATCGATGACAGCCGCATCGACGACCACCTTCTTCACCCCGTTCATGGACGGCAATTCATACATGGTATCCAGCAAGATTTGCTCCAGAATCGAACGCAAACCCCGCGCCCCGGTTTTCCGCACCAACGCCTTTTTGGCGATGGCCCGCAAGGCTTCGGGCCGAAACTCCAGATCAACGCCTTCGAGGAGGAAAAGTTTCTGGTATTGCTTGATGAGGGCGTTTTTCGGTTCCGTCAGGATGGAAACCATGGCCTCCTCATCGAGTTCATCCAGAACCGCCACCACGGGAAGCCGGCCGACAAACTCCGGAATGAGCCCATAGCGCACCAGGTCTTCCGGCTCCAGGTCACGGAGGAGCGTGCCCAGACTTTCCGGCTTGCTGCGGCTTTTCACCTCGGCATTGAAACCCATACCGCCTTTTTCGATACGTCGCATGACGGACTTTTCCAATCCGCTGAAAGCCCCGCCACAAATAAACAGAATGTGCCGGGTATCCACTTGCAGAAACTCCTGCTGGGGATGTTTCCGCCCACCTTGGGGCGGCACCGAGGCCACCGTGCCCTCGATGAGTTTCAGAAGGGCCTGCTGCACCCCTTCGCCGGAAACATCCCGAGTGATGGAGGGGTTCTCGGACTTCCGCGAAATCTTGTCTATTTCGTCAATGTAAACGATGCCCGTCTGCGCCTTTTCCACGTCATAGTCGCATTTCTGCAGGAGCTTCTGAATGATGTTCTCGACATCTTCGCCGACATAGCCGGCTTCCGTCAGCGTCGTCGCGTCGGCGATGGCGAAGGGCACATTCAGCAAGCGCGCCAGCGTTTGCGCCAGCAGCGTCTTCCCGGATCCCGTCGGCCCAATCAGCAGGATGTTGCTTTTATCCAGCTCTACCTCTTTTTCCTTGCTACCGTGCTCAAGACGCTTGTAATGATTATAGACCGCCACCGAGAGGACTTTCTTGGCCCCCTCCTGGCCGATCACATAATCATCCAGGGTCTTCCGGATCTCCCGGGGCTTGGGCAACTTGCTGTGCCCCTCGGCCTGGGCGTCATCCAGAATTTCGTCTTTTACGATGTCGTTGCACAACTCTACACATTCATCGCAAATAAACACGGAAGGGCCGGCAATCAGTTTGCGTACTTCGTGCTGGCTTTTCCCACAAAACGAACAATAGAGCGTCTTTTCGCCAGTTCCGTCGTGTTTTCCAGCCATGGTATTTCTCCTGCCTCGTTCAGGCGGTCTCGTTATCGCCGCGATGACTGATCACGGCATCCACGAGATGGTAGGTTTTGGCCTCGTCGGCCGACATGAAAAAGTCCCGGTCCAGATCCTGCTCGATACGCTCCCGGGATTGCCCGGTATGCTCGACCAGGATCTCATTGAGCCGCTCGCGGATCCGCAGTATTTCCTTGGCATGAATTTCGATATCCATGGCCTGCCCCTGGAAACCGCCCGATGGCTGATGCAGCATGATCCGGGCATTGGGCAGGGAATACCGTTTGCCCGCCGCTCCGGCAGCCAGCAGCACCGCCCCCATGCTCGCCGCCTGACCAACGCATACGGTACTGACATTGGGCCGGATAAACTGCATGGTGTCATAGATCGCCATCCCGGCGGTGACCGATCCGCCCGGGCTATTGATGTAGAGGGCAATGTCCTTGTCGGGGTTTTCGGCTTCCAGAAAAAGCAGTTGGGCCACCACCAGATTGGCCATGAAATCCTCCACCTGACCCACCAGGAAGATGACGCGCTCTTTCAGCAGGCGCGAGTAGATATCGAAGGCCCGCTCTCCGCGTCCCGTCTGTTCGATGACCATGGGGACATAACCCAATGCATTTATTCCTGGCAATGACCTGCCTTCTTCCCCATAACCCATGCTGTGGTACTCCTCATCTAGCAATTTGCATACTGCATGACCAACATTATGCGTTTACGGCGCCCACCGGCTCACGGCCGATCAGTTGATTAAAACTCACGGGCTCGTCGGTCACTGTAACACGCTCCAGCACCCATGCCACCACTTTTGCCTCCAGCGCCATGGCCTCCGCCTCGCCGAGCTGCTCCGGGTTACGACGGTACCAGGTCATCACCTCTTCCGGATCTTCATACTGTTCGGCGATTTCCTCAATGACCTTGGCCACCTCCTGGCGTTCGGCCCGCAACTGCTCGCGCCGCGCAATCTCGGACATGACCAAGCCCAGGGTCACCCGGCGGCGGGCCAGCTCCTCGGCATTGTCAGGGACCTGGGTACCGGCTTCCTTCGCCTCTTTCTGCAGTCGCTCCACTTCCTGAGCAATCAACCGTCTGGGGAGATCGGGCGTGTTGCCTTGTATCAGCAATTCAAGCACCTGCGTTTTCAGGCGCATCTCACTGATGCGCCGGGCCTCGCGCTCCAGGTTTTCCCGCACCTCCCGGCGCAGGGTTTCTACTTCACCATCTTCGATACCCAATGACAAGGCGAAGGCGGCGTCTATTTCTGGCAGTTGCGGCTCCGCGACGTCCTTGATCAACAGATGAAATTGCGCCGTTTTACCGGCGAACTCTTTTTGATGGTAGTCCTCCGGGAAGGTGATTTCCACGTCCTTTTCCGCACCGGCGCGTAAACCCGTGAGGGCTCCTTCCAATTCCGGCAGCAGCCGGCCGCCACCAAGGATGGCCGGGTAATCCTGGGCGCTCCCACCGGGTAACGGCTCCCCGTCCATGCTACCGGAAAAATCGAGCAGGACCCGATCACCTTCCTGTGCGGCCCGATCCACGGAAACAAAATGACGACGCTGTTGACGCATGATCTCGATGGTGGCATCCACATCGCTTTCAGCGACTTCGGCGCTTTGCCTGGTCACGGCACCCGCGGGCACCTGCGGCGCAAAATCGGGATAGACTTCGATGATAGCGGTGTAGATCAAATCCTGTCCGCGCCCGCCCGAATCCACCTGGATTTCCGGCCGCCCGACAGGGCGCAAGCTCTGCTCTTGAAGGGCGTGGAAATAGGTCTCGTTGATCAAGTGATCAAAGGCCTCCATGAGGACATCGGCACCAAACTGACGCTCCACCACAGCCATGGGAACGCGACCGGGGCGAAACCCGGGCAAGCGCGCCGAGCGGGCCTTCTGGCGCAAACGCTGGGTGACTTCCTCCTCAACACTGCCGGCGGGTACGGTAACGGTGATCCGCTTTTCCAACGGGGTCTCCGCCGTGATGGAGATTTGCATGAATTCGTCCTTTTTTTGCATTTTGTCTAAGCCCATATTTCAATCATAAACAGAAGGCGCATCGGCCTCAAGGTTCCAGGTGAAGCAGCGGTTCAACATCCCGGCCTGCCCTTGGCAAATGGTCCTATTGCAACCCCCTGCTGCCGGGCTTGACGGGCGTACCACCCGCCGCGCACTGGGGGCAATCGACGGCTTCCCAGCTTTGCACCGGCAAACGCAGCAGGGGGAAGAAAGGCACACCGTCGAAATCGCCGATGCCGCCGCTGCGGTCGACGATGGATGCTACCGCCAGCACTTCCCCGCCCGCCTCCCGGACAGCGGCGATACATTCACGGGTAGAGCCGCCGGTGGTGATGACATCTTCCACCACCAGCACGCCCTCTCCCGGGGCGATCACAAAGCCGCGCCGCAGGCGCATGCGCCCGCCTTCCCGCTCCGTGAATATGCTCCGCACCCCCAGGGCGCGGGCCGTCTCATAGGAGACGAGGATGGCGCCGACGGCCGGACCGGCAACGACTTCGACCCGTTTGCGCAGCGGCTCCGGAATGGCTTGCGCCATGGCCGCGCAGAGGACGGCGGCATGCTCCGGATGCTGCAAGACCCTTGCCGATTGCAAATAGGCATCGCTATGCCGACCGGAGGAAAGGAGAAAATGCCCATTGAGCAAGGCGGCGTCCTGCCGGTATAATTCGATCACCTGTTCTGGCGTCACTGCATTTCCTCTATCTTAAAATAGCCAAGCTGAAAATTCATACCCTTTCCCCCACCCCGGCGGCCGGCCGGTGTTTTTAGCCACCACCGGCCGATGCCCTGTCCATCTCCGCCAGGATATCCGCCAGCGCCCCCGCTGGATCGGCCGCTGCCGTAATGGGACGCCCGATGACGAGGTGATCCGCTCCGGCCCGCAGGGCCTGCGCCGGGGTCAATATGCGCCGCTGGTCATCTGCGGCGCTATGGGCCGGCCGGATCCCCGGCGTCACCAACAGCAACTGCGGATGGGCTTGGCGCAGCACGGCTGCCTCCTGCGCCGAACAGACCACGCCATCCATACCGCTATGGGCAGCAAGATTTGCGAGCCGATGTACTTGGCTCAGCGGACTGGTGAAGACGCCAATTTCCCGCAAGCCCTCTTCATCCATGCTAGTGAGCACAGTCACGGCAATCAAGAGGGGATGATGGGATTCCTGATCAATGGCTTCCCGGGCGGCCGCCATCATCCGCCCCCCCCCGCTGGCATGCAGGTTCATCATCCAGACCCCCAGGCGCGCCGCGGCACGGCTCGCCCGGGCAACGGTTTGCGGGATATCGTGGAACTTGAGGTCCAAAAATACCGCAAAGCCCATGGCCTGCAGCCGTTCGACCACGACCGGGCCACTGGCCGTAAACAACTCCTTGCCCACCTTGAGCCGACACCGGGTGGGGTCAAGGCGTTGCGCCAGGTGGATGGCCTGGGCCGCATCGGCATAGTCCAAAGCCACAATGATCCGGGCCGTCATAGGGATCCCACCCCGGCGAAAGTGCCCCAACGCCGACAACTGGGGCAACGCCAGTAATGCTGGGGACTCTGGTAACCACAGACCTGACAACTGAACAGGGGCGGGGTCACCGGCAATGCCCGCACGGCCTGGACCAGCGCCGGGTAAAGCAGCGGCGCAGGATCTCCCCCATCCATCTTGAGCAAGGTCTGGATGGCCGACAGCTCCGGCGCAAGCTGGATGACCGACAGCAGGAAGGCTGC
The DNA here is from genome assembly GCF_003721225.1 of Acidithiobacillus sulfuriphilus. GTDB lineage: Bacteria > Pseudomonadota > Gammaproteobacteria > Acidithiobacillales > Acidithiobacillaceae > Acidithiobacillus_B > Acidithiobacillus_B sulfuriphilus. Next base: position 16,662 of record NZ_RIZI01000186.1, read on the forward strand.
GGCAGCCTGTTTGCCCTCGCCATGCAGGAGGGCGTTGGCCAGGCGATCCACGCCCAGGGGCGAGCGGCAGACCTCTTTCAGCCTGGCGCTGATCCGCCGGGCCTCCGGCACGTCGCCACATTGGCGCAAGGCCGCCAGCAGCAAATCCAGGACGACCAAAATGATGACCTTCGCCTCTCCTTCCAGGAGGGTTGCCCAGGTTTGCGCCGCCACTAGCCAGCGTTGCTGGCGATAGGCGATGGTACCCGCCACCACCACTGCCCGGGGACTCGACCGGTCCTGTTTGCGGGCGGCGGCGAGATAGTCACCGGCGCGCTCCAGCTTGGCCTGGGCCAGCGCCTGCTCCGCCAGTTCGCAATAAAGCATGGCGATAATGGCTTTTTGCTCAAGCTGACCTGCTGCAAACAAACGCTCACGCACCCCTATGGCCTGCTCCCAGTCCCCTTCCAGCTCGTAGAGTTCGGCCAGGGCCGCAAGACCTTCCAGATGTTGGGGCCGAGCCGCAAGCAGTTCGCGCAGCATGGACTCAGCCCGATCCAGAATTCCCGCCTTCAGATAATCCTGGGCGATCTCGAAAAGAATACTCTCCCGGACCGATGGGGATAAGGCCTTCTGTTCAAACAGGTATTGATGCACGCGCAAGGCACGCTCCAACTCCCCGCGGCGGCGGAACAAGCGACCGAGTGCCAGGAGGATATCCACGGTCTCGGGGTGTTGCTGAAGGGCATCGAGAAAAATTTCGATGGCTTCGTCATTGCGCTCATTGAGGAGATAGTTGAGGCCCTGAATGTAAATATGGGAGATCGCTTCGGGATTGGCAACGGGAGTCGTCTTCGTACCGGGAAATGTGCGTCCCAGCACGAAGCCCAGGCCGAGGGCGAACACCAGGATCAGCGCGGTGGTGATCTCCACGTCGATGGCCTGCGCCTAGGATCCCGTAGCGCCCTGCAAGCCGTCGGCAGCCCAGTCCACCTGTTCGCGCAGTTCCTTGCCCGCCTTGAAATGCGGTACCCGCTTCTCCGGAACCATGACCGGCTCCCCCGTCTTGGGGTTGCGCCCCAGTTTGGCCGGACGGACATGCATGGAAAAACTGCCAAAGCCCCGAATCTCGATACGCTCGTCATCGGCGAGGGCATCACTGAGATATTCCAGGATCAGACGCGTGGCCATTTCCACATCACGGCTACTTAATTGCGGATATTCTAAACAGATATTTTTAATCAATTCGGATTTAGTCATGACTCTTGTCTTTATGAAGGAGTTTTATCGCGATCAGAACAGATAAAAACGGGCGGCAGATTGCGCCAGCAGATCGCTGATTGCCGAACTGGCGGCGGTGGAAAACCAACTGCCCAAGGTATTCTCGCCATGCACCTCCCGGACCCGGGTGTCCTTGGGCAGTTTCAGTTGCGTCAGCAACCAGTTCTTCGCCGCATGCTCACCACCGATGGCATCCACCAGCCCCAGCTTCTGCGCCTCCAAGCCCGTGTAGACCTGCCCGGTGGCCAGCGCGTCGACCTTTGCCGGAGGGATATGGCGATCATCGGCCACGAGTTGGACAAACTGGTCGCGAATATTCATGACGATCCCCTGGAGATACTTCTTGTCGACTGGCGACATGCTGCTGAAGGGCGAACCGGCATCTTTCAGCGGCCCGGAAACGATGGCATTACCCTGGATCCCGATTTTGTCCATCAAGCCCGATAAACTGAAAGTTTGCAGAATGACCCCGATGGACCCCGTAGCCGTGGCACCATAGGCAAAAATCCGGGAGCCCGCACAGGCAATCAGATACCCTCCGGATGCCGCCAGGGACTGCATGGATACCGCAACCGGCTTCTTCTTGGCAATGCGCGCAACGAGGTCGTGTATTTCCCAGGAAGGGACCACCGCCCCGCCAGGGGAATTGATGACCAGCAACAAGCCCTTGGCCTGGGGATTCTCTTCGGCACGATGCAGGGCCTCGATGGTCTTTTTCGCGTCAAAAATCGGGCCGGCAATGCGGACTTCTGCAATGAAGGCCTGCCCGCTACCCAGGGAAGAATAGCCGGGCAAGCTATGTATGGCTCCCACGACCCCGGCCAACAAGAGGAAGAAGAGCACCACCAGCAGGAAAACCCGTGAACCTTTACCTTCCGATGCCATGCTCTACCCCCATATCGTCAGCGCCCTGCTTGGACAGGGTGGCCATGCTGCGAAGAAATCAGCCCTCTTCTTCCTGCTTGCGCTTGAGCTGTTCCTTGATGAGGTCACCCAGGCTGGTGGTGCCGGTCGCCGCGCTGCGGGCATACTGCTGAACCATGCTTTCCTGCTCTTCATGGCTCTCGCGCGCCTTGGTGGTTAGCGTCAGGGTGCGGTTTTTGCGGTCCACCACGGCAATCCCGACTTCCACCTTATCACCCACCTGCAGGCTTTGCCCACGGCCGATCTCGCGCTGTGGCAGGAAGCCCTCGACCCCCTCGACCAGACGGATTTCCGCGCCGCGGCCATCCACGTTCAACACTTCGCCTTCCACTAGACTGCCTTTCTCATTGGCCATGACGAACTGAATGAAGGGATCGGTCTCCATCTGCTTGATGCCCAGACTGATGCGTTCCCGTTCGGGATCGATGCTCAGGACCACGGCCTCCACGGTGTCGCCTTTCTTGAAATCGCGCACGGCTTCCTCACCGGGACGGTCCCAGGCCAGGTCGGAGAGGTGGATGAGGCCGTCGATGCCGCCATCCAGGCCAACGAAGACGCCGAAATCGGTGATGCTCTTGATCTGCCCGGAAACCCGGTCACCCTTCTGGAAGTTCTGGGCGAACTCGTCCCAGGGATTGGGCTGGCACTGCTTGATGCCCAGGGAGATGCGGCGGCGTTCTTCGTCGATATCCAGAATCATCACTTCCAGCTCCTGGCCGACATGCAGGGCCTTGGCGGGATTGACATTCTTGTTGGTCCAGTCGATTTCCGAGACATGGACGAGGCCTTCCACGCCCTCCTCCACTTCGACGAAGGCACCATAATCGGTGACATTGGTGACCTTGCCGAAAATCCGCGAACCCTCGGGGTAGCGCCGGGCAATGTCGCGCCACGGGTCTTCGCCCAATTGCTTCATGCCCAGGGAGATGCGGCCACGCTCGCGGTCGAACTTGAGGACGACGACACGGACTTCCTCACCGACGGTGACCACTTCACTGGGGTGTTTGACCCGGCGCCAGCCCATGTCGGTGATATGGAGCAGGCCGTCGATGCCGCCCAGGTCGATGAAGGCGCCGTAGTCGGTGAGGTTCTTGACGGCGCCCTGGAGAATGGCGCCTTCCTGGATGCTTTCCAGCAAGGCCCCGCGCTCGGCGCTCTGCTCCTGCTCGACGACGGCGCGACGGGAAACCACCACGTTGTTGCGCTTACGGTCCAGTTTGATGATCTTGAATTCGAGGTCCTTGCCTTCGAGATAGGCCACATCCCGCACGGGCCGCACATCCACCAGGGAACCGGGGAGGAAGGCGCGCACGCCGTCAATGCTGGCGGTGAAGCCGCCCTTGACCTTGCCGGTGAGGAAACCATGGACCACCGCATTGTCGTTGAAGGCCTTTTCCAGTTCCACCCAGGTCTTGGCGCGGCGGGCCTTTTCCCGGGACAGGCGCGTCTCGCCCATGCCGTCTTCCACGAGCTCCAGACAGACCTCCACCTGGTCACCGACCTTGACCTCGATTTCGCCTTCGGCATTACGGAACTGTTCCGATGGGATGGGTCCTTCGGACTTGAGGCCGACGTCGACCATGACGAAATCGTCATCGACGCGGGTCACCAGACCGGTGAGGAGTTCTCCGGGCTTGAGCCCCTGGGTGCTCTGGCTTTGTTCAAAAAGTTCGGCAAAACTGGGTTCGATCTGGGTGTCCGCGCTAAGGGTGGTCATAAAATTCAATAGGCCTCGTTTACCTGGGATCGCCACGCTGGGCGCCCATCGTCTGGGTTGGTGATGCCAAAATTGGCGACTTCATTCTTCCTCGAAGGTGTCTTTGATCCACCCGTTGAGGACGCTAAGGGTCTCGGAAACGGCTTGACCACTGGTATCAAGAATGCGCGCGTCGCCCGCCGGCTGTAAGGGGGCAACGCTACGCCGCTGATCTCGTTCGTCACGGGCGGCTATCTCCGTCTTTACGGCGCTGAGACTAGCATTTACGCCCTGTTCATTCAACTGGTTAAGCCGCCTTTTCGCGCGTTCCTCCACACTGGCGGTCAGAAAGACCTTGAGGGGCGCGTCGGGGAACACCACGGTGCCCATGTCCCGGCCATCGGCGATGAGGCCCGGTGCAGCGCGAAAGGCCCGCTGGCGCTCCAGAAGGGCGGCCCGCACGGGGGGATGCACCGCCAGGCGGGAGGCCATTTCACCGATTTCCGGCTGGCGGAGGACCTCGTCAATGGGCTCTCCGGCGAGGAAGACGCGGGTCTGTCCGGCGTCGCCCTGAAAATGCAGCGGCAATGTCCGCGCCATGTCCACCAGGGCGTGGATATCCTGGTCCGATATCCCTTGCTCCCGGGCCGCATAGGCCAGGGCCCGGTATATGGCACCGCTATCCAGGAGGTGCCAGCCCAGGGATTGGGCGAGCAAGCGGCTCAGGGTGCCCTTGCCGACACCTCCCGGACCATCCAGGGTAATGACGGGAATGGCGGCCCTCATGCCTCCAGCACCTGCAGGGCGAGCCCTGCTTCTTGGGCCAAGCGGGGGAAATCGGGAAAGGAGGTGGCGACGTTGGCGCAGTCCTCGATGCGGATGGGCTGGCTGGCCGCGAGCCCGGCCATGGCAAAGGCCATGGCGACACGGTGATCGCCGTGGCTGACGATGCTGCCTCCACCCAGGGAGCCGCCGCGAATGCGGGCGCCTTCGGGATCCTCGGCGACCTCCACGCCCAAGGTCTTGAGCCCCGCCGCCATGACCGCGATGCGATCACTTTCCTTGACCCGCAACTCTGCGGCACCCTCGATGATGGTTTCCCCCGCAGCGCAGGCAGCGGCAACGAAGATGGCCGGAAATTCGTCAATGGCCAGCGGTACGAGATGGCGGGGAATGCGGATCCCCTGCAAGGGAGCGGAGCGCACCCGGATATCGGCGACGGGCTCGCCGCCGACCTCACGAAGATTGCCCAGATCGATGCGTGCGCCCATCCGCGTGAGGATCTCGATGACCCCGGTACGGGTGGGGTTGATGCCGACGCCTTCCAGGCAGATGTCGGAACCCGGCGCAATGCTCGCTCCGACGAGAAAGAAGGCCGCCGAGGAGATGTCGGCAGGTACCACCAGGGCCTGCCCCTGCAGGCGGCCGCCGCCGCGCAGACAGGCCTGGGGCCCTTGGCGACGGACTGCGTAGCCGAAACCGGCCAGCATCCGCTCGCTGTGGTCGCGGGTGGGGGCGGGCTCCGTCACGCAGCTTTCCCCTTCGGCATAGAGCCCCGCCAGCAGGATGGCGGACTTGACCTGGGCGCTGGCAATGGGCATGGCGTAGCGAATGCCATGCAGGCGCGCACCCTTGATGGACAAGGGCGCACGGCCGTCCGCGGCGCTGATTTGCGCACCCATGGCGGTCAGGGGGGTGAGGATGCGGCCCATGGGTCGTCGCTGGAGGCTGGCATCGCCCACGAGGGTGCTGGCGAAGGATTGACCCGCAAGAACGCCCGCCAGCAGGCGCATGGCGGTTCCGGAGTTGCCGCAATCGAGGGGAGCCAAGGGTTCCCTGAGCCCCTGCAGACCCACCCCATGAATGCGCAGATGACCCCCTTGGGGCCCCTCCATGGCCACGCCCATGGCCTGAAAAGCGGCGATGGTGGCCAGCACGTCGGCCCCTTCCAGGAGGCCATCGACCTCGGTGATGCCTTCGGCCAGGGCGCCGAGAATGACGGCGCGATGGGAAATGGATTTATCGCCGGGCACGCGCAGGCGACCGGAGAGCTGGCCACCGGGGGTAACATGATAAATGGATTTTGACATGCTTAGCTTTTCAGTAGCGGGGGAAATTGAAACTGCGCCCGCGCAGCCTGCCCCTGGACCAGAATGCCCTGCAGGATGGACGGATCCTCCTCCATCAAGGCATGGTCCAGGTTATCCAGAACGGCGCGGAACCGGCTCAGGTCGGCGTGGAGATGACGGCGGTTCTCCTGGAGGATCTCCCGCCAAAGGGCAGGATCCGAGGCGGCAATCCGGCTGAAGTCGCGCAGGCCGCCCCCACCCAGGAATTGTAGCGCGGCCGGATCCGATTGCCCTAAAAAGGCCATGTAGGCATAGGCCAGCAGGTGGGGCAGATGACTGGTCTTGGCGAGGCGGGCATCATGCTCTTCCGGCGACATTTCCAGGATTTCGCAACCCAGGGCGGACCAGAAGCGGCGCAGGAATACGCAGGTCTGATCATCCCCTTTGCCTGTGGGGGTCAGGACACAGCGCGCAGCACGGAACAACGTAGCCTTGGCCCCATGGAAGCCCTGCTGTTCCGAGCCCACGAGGGGGTGGGAGCCCACGTAGCGCTGGCCGAACAATGCCTTGCCCAGGACGGCGATCTCCCCTTTCACGCTGGCAATCTCGGTGACCGTGGTCTGGGGTGGTAGTTGCTCGATCAAGGCCTGGAAGATTTCGGGGATCGTCTGGGGCGGCGTGGCCACGAGGACAAGATCGGCGCCGTCCACGGCGGGCCCCAACTGAGAGAAGCAGGCACTCACCAATTTGGATTTCCGAGACTTCTGACCAGGAAGTCTTTCCGCATAGGTCGCCTTCTGTACTGCCCTGCCTTCGCCATCGGACTTGATCACTACGTGAATGCGCCCGGCAAATCCCGCAACCGTGCGCAGGGCCTTGGCCACGGACCCCCCCATGAGGCCCGGCCCGATGATGACGATCCGGGCCGCGGGGGAGGCAAGAACGGCGGGCAGGGCCTCGGCCATGGGTTTAGAGCTCGCGGCCGATGGCCTCGGCGACCTTGCGCAAATCGCCCATGAGGGTACCCAGTTGCGCCGGGCTCAGGGCCTGGTCGGCATCGCACCAGGCCTCTTCGGGGCAGGGATGGGTCTCCACCAGCAGGCCGTCGGCCCCGGCCGCGATGGCGGCGCGGGCCAGATGGGGGACCAGCCAGGCCTTGCCGCCGGCATGGCTGGGATCGACGATAATGGGCAGATGGGTCTCGCGTTTCATGACCGGAATGGCGGTGACATCCAGGACATTGCGATAGGCCGTCTCGAAGGTGCGGATCCCGCGCTCGGCAAAGATGATCCGGTGGTTGCCGTGGGCCGCGATGTATTCGGCGGCCATGAGCCATTCCTTGATGGTGGCGCTCATGCCCCGCTTGAGGATGACCGGGACGTCGAGACGGCCGACTTCCTTGAGAAGGTCGAAATTTTGCATGTTGCGGGTGCCGATCTGGATGATGTCGACGCCCTTTTCCAGAAAAAGGTCGATCTTGCGCACGTCCATGAGCTCCGTGACGATGGGCAGATCGTAGGCATCGGCGGCGTCGCGGAAATAGTCCAGCCCCTCGTCACCGACCCCTTGGAAAGTGTAGGGACTGGTGCGCGGCTTGAAGGCGCCGCCGCGCATCAAGCGACATCCGGCCTCCTTCACCCCGGCCGCGGCGGCCCGCATCTGCTCCGGCGTTTCCACCGAGCAGGGGCCGGCGATGACCTGAATCTGCCGGCCGCCAAAGGGGATCCCCCGCACCTGGACGACCGTGTCCGTGGCCTTGAATTCGCGGCTGACGAGCTTGTAGGGTTTGAGGATGGGCATGACCTGTTCCACGGCGGGCAGGGATTCGAGGGCACCCTCGGCGAGGAGGCGCTCGTCTCCCAGCACGCCCACCACGGTGCGCTCGGAGCCCGTGCTGACCATGGGCTGCAGGCCCAGTTGACGAATACGATCCAGCACATGTTCCAATTGCTCGGGAGTGGCATGGGGTTTGATGATGACGATCATGATTTTTCCAGGACCTCGGCCAATACGGTTAAAAATCGTTGATTCTCTTCGGGAAGCCCGACACTCACCCGCAGGTGTTCCGGCATTCCGTAAGGTTGCAGAGGGCGCACGATCACCCCTTGCTGCAGCAGGGCGCCATAAACGCGCGCGGCCCCTCCGGGAACGGCAAAGGCGATAAAGTTGCCTGCTGCCGGCAGCGTTGTCAAACCCAGACGCAGCAGGCCGCGCTGGATCTGCTCCAGACCCGCGCGGTTGTTGGCCAGCGTAGCCTGCAGATAGGCGCTGTCGAAGAGGGCGGCATGGGCGGCCACCTGCGCCAGGGTGTTGACGTTGAAGGGCTCGCGCACCCGTTCCAAAAGGGCGATGAGGTCCGGGTGACCCACGCCATAACCGCAGCGCAGGCCCGCCAGCCCGTAGGCCTTGGAAAAGGTCCGGGTGACCAGCAGATTGGCAAAGCGTGGCAGCCAGCGCAGGCCGTCGGGATAATCGGCGGCGTTCATCAGCTCGAAATAGGCCTCATCGAGGACCACCAGCGCATGGGCGGGCAAGCTGTCGATGAAGGTTTCCAGGGCGTCGCGGCCGAGATGGGTGCCGGTGGGGTTGTTGGGGTTGGCGATGAATACCAGGCGGGTACGCTCGTTGACCAAACCGGCCATGGCATCGAGGTCGTGACCGAAATCCCGCGCCGGGGCCAACCGCAGCAGGGCACCGCTGGCCTGGGCAACAATGCCATACACCGCAAAGGCGTATTGGGAGACGATGACCTCGCTGCCGGGGCCGGCAAAGGCCCGCGCCGCCAGTTCCAGGACCTCGTTGGAGCCGTTGCCGAGGATGATCTGGACGGGCTCCACCTGCAGGTGCCTCGCCAGGGCTTGGCGCAATTCCGGTGCCGTACTTTCGGGGTACAGGGCGAGGCCGGGCAACGCCGCGCTGACGGCGGACAGGGCCTTGGGACTAGGCCCCAGAGGGTTTTCATTGGAAGCCAGCTTGATGGCATGGCGGATGCCCAGCTCCCGCTCCAGTTCCGCCAGGGGCTTGCCGGGCTGGTAGGGACGGAGATCCGCCACGCCGGGGGCGGCCCACTCCAGGTAAGGATTGCCCATCAATACACCGCCTTGGGGTATGCGCCCAGACACCGATAAAAAGAGGCGCGGTCGGCCAGTTCCCGGAGGGCCGCCGCAATGGGCGCATCCTGGCAATGACCCTGCAGATCGAGATAAAAGACGTATTCCCAGATGGCCGAACGGGCGGGCCGCGATTCGATGCGCGTGAGGCTGATCCCCGCCGCTGCCAGGGGCGATAAGAGGGCGTGGAGGCTGCCGGGACGGTTGGGGCCCGCCACCACCAGGCTGGTCTTGTCGGCACCGCTGGGTTGCGTCTCCATGCTGCCGATGACCAGGAAGCGCGTGGTGTTCTCGGGGTTATCCTCGATGCCGGCGGCGAGGGTCTGCAGGCCGTGGAGCTCGGCAGCGATGTGGGTGGAGATGGCGCCCGATGCGGGATCGGCGGCGGCGCGCTGGGCGGCCACGGCGTTGCTGGGGGCATCCACCAGTTCTACTCCGGGAAGGTGATCCGCCAGCCACTCCCGGCATTGGGCGCGGGTCTGGTAATGGACGTGGATCCGTTGCAGCGCCACCAAGGGCGCGCCGCTGCTGACCAGATTGTGGACCACCCGCAACTGCACTTCGCCGCAGATCCGCAGGGGATAATCGAGGAGGAGATCCAGGGTCTGATTGACCGAGCCCTCGCTGCTGTTTTCCACCGGCACCACGCCGAAATGGGCCTGGCCGCCATCCACCAGCCGGAAAATCTCGGCGATATTGGCGCCCGGCTGCAGTTCCACCGCCGTGCCGAAATGTTTCTGCGCCGCCATTTGCGAAAAGGTCCCGGCGGGTCCGAGATAGGCCACCCGCAGGGGGCTTTCCAGGGCCAGGCAGGCGGAAATGATCTCCCGAAAGAGGAAGGCCACCGTATCCTTGGCGAGGGGGCCGGGATTTTCGGCCATGATCCGGCGCAAAATGGCGGCTTCCCGCTCGGGACGATAGAACTGGGTATCCCCGGCCGCCCTCTTGACCTTGCCCACCTCCAGCGCAAGGCCGGCCCTCTGACTGAGCAGGCGCATCAAGTCCGAATCCAGTGCGTCGATGGCGGTGCGCAATGCCGCCAGATCCCCGGTGGCCTTCACAGATGCAACATGCGGGCCGCCAGGACCCCGGGAAGCGCCGAAATCTTCTGCAGCAGGGCATCGCTGATGGCATCATCGACGGCGATGAAAGACACCGCGCGCCCCCCCAGCCGCTCCCGCCCCAGATGAAACTGGGCGATATTGACCCCGGCAGCGCCCAGGAGGGTGCCTACCTGGCCGATGAGGCCGGGCTCGTCCCGGTTGAGCAGATAGAGGAGGTGACCGCTCAGACCCATCTCGATATCGATGCCGTCCAGTTGCACCAAGCGGGCCTCGTGCTCATGGACGAGGGTGCCGACAGCGGTCATGCTCCCGTTGTCCATGCGCAGGGTCACGGCAACCCGTGAACGCAGCTCATCGGCCAGCTCGCGCTTGCGCGTCTCCATGGCGATGCCGCGATCCTTGGCCAGAAAAGGGGCGTTGACGGCGTTGACGGTTTCGGGAAGGACCACCTGCAGGATGCCCTTGAGAATGGCCGTCACGATGGGCGCCACATTGAGCTCCGCCACTTCGCCGGCAAACTCCACCACCACTTCCCGCAGGCCGGAGTCGGCCAACTGCCCGAGCACCAGACCCAGGCGCTCGCCCAGGTTGAGGTAGGGTTGCAACAGAGGCAGATCTTCTTCCTTGACCGCCGGGAGGTTGACTGCGTTTTGGACAACGCCGCGAAGCAGATAGGCGCTGATCTGCTCGGCCACCTGGATGGCGACATTGACCTGCGCCTCCTCCGTGGAAGCCCCGAGATGCGGCGTGCAGATGAAATTATCCAGATCCAGCAGACGGTTATCGCCCTTCACCGGCTCCTTGCAAAAAACATCCAGGGCGGCGGCGCGGATCTGGCCCGACTGGAGGGCCGCATAGAGCGCTTCTTCATCCACAATGCAGCCGCGCGCGGCATTGACCAGAATGGCCCCTTTTTTCATTTTCGCAAAGGTTTCGGCGCGGAAGAGATGGCGCGTGGCCTCCGTAAGGGGGGTATGAACGGTAATGAAATCGGCCCGCGCCAGGAGGGTATCCAGATCCACCGGCTCCACCCCGAGGTCCGCCGCCCGCGCCTTGGAGATATAGGGATCATAGGCGATGACCCGCATTTGCAGACCCTGGGCCCGAGCGATGACCAGGGAGCCGATATTGCCGGTGCCGATGATGCCGAGGGTCTTTTGATAGAGCTCGACCCCCTCAAAGCGGGATTTTTCCCAGCGCCCCGCCTTGAGGCTCATGGTGGCCTGGGGAATCATGCGCGCTGCCGCCAGCATCAGGGCGATGGCGTGCTCGGCAGTGGTCACGGTGTTGCCATAGGGGGTGTTCATGACGATGACGCCACGCTTGCTGGCGGCGGCGATATCGACGTTGTCCACGCCAATGCCGGCCCGGCCCACCACCTTGAGATGGGTCGCCCCTTCCAGGATTTCGCTGCTGACCTTCGTGGCCGAGCGGATGGCCAGACCATCGTATTGACCGATGATGGCCAGCAGTTCCGCCGGACTCAGCCCGGTTCGCACATCCACCGCAATGCCGTGATCACGGAACACTTGTTCTGCCCGTGCCGACATTTGATCGGCAATCAACACCGTTGGCATAAGGATCCCTCTAGCTATGGGAGCGGGCGAATGCCGCCATGTAATCGGCCAGGGCCGCCACCCCCGCCTCGGGCATGGCGTTATAAATGGATGCGCGCATCCCGCCCACGGAACGGTGCCCCTTCAACTGCAGGAGGCCATGGGCCTTGGCCCCCTTGAGGAAGGCCTCATCCAGGGCCGGATCCGGCAGGGTGAAGGGCACATTCATGCGCGAACGGTTGCGCACCTCCACAGGGTTGCGGTAAAAACCCGAGGAGTCGATGAGGTCATAGAGCCGCTGCGCCTTGCGGGCATTGATTTCGGCCATCTTTTCCAGTCCCCCCAGGGCCTTCAACCACTTGAAGACCAGACCCGCCACATAGATGGCGAAGGTGGGGGGGGTGTTGTGCATGGAGTCATCCTTGGCCTGGATGGCGTAATCGAGCATGGTTGGGGTATGGGCCGGCGCATGACCGAGGAGATCCTCCCGGACGATGACCAGGGTCAGCCCGGCCGGGCCGACATTTTTCTGGGCCCCGGCGTAAATGAGGCCAAAGCGGCTCACATCCATGGGCTTGGAAAGGATATGGGAGGAGGCATCGCTCACCAGGGGGATGTCGCCCAGTTCGGGGACAAAGTCGTACTCCACGCCGCCGATGGTCTCGTTGCCGGCGATATGGACATAGGCCGTGTCCGGGCTCACCTGCCAGGTCGATTGCGCCGGCACATAGCTGCCGTGGCGATCCTCGTTGCTGGCGGCGATCTCCACCGTACAGAAACGCCTGGCCTCACTGATGGCCTTTTTCGACCAAACGCCGGTTTGGACGTAGCTGGCCTTGGTCTTGCCGCGCAACAGGTTGAGGGGCACCATGGCGAACTGCAAGGTGGCGCCGCCCTGCAGAAAGAGCACCTTGTAGTTGACCGGGATAGCTAGGAGGTCGCGCAGGTCCTGTTCCGCCTCGGCCATGATTCCCATGAACTCAGGGCCGCGATGGCTCATTTCCATCACCGACATGCCCGAACCCTGCCAGTTGACCAGATCGGCCTGCACCTGCTCCAGGACCGAATGGGGCAACACCGCAGGACCTGCGCTGAAATTATAGATGGGATGGTTCATGGTCTCTTACAGGGGCAGATCGGACTGCTCCCCCTCCTCTTCGTCGCTATCGGCAATGAGCGCCAGACCGGCCAACTGCTCGCCGGCCCCCAGTTGAATGAGCCGCACCCCCTGGGCGTTGCGCCCGGTGCGACGGATGTTGTCCACATGGGTGCGGATCAGGGTGCCGCGGTCGGAGACCAGCATCACCTCATCACTATGGCGCACGGCCAGGGCACCCACCACCTTGCCGTTACGGTTGCTGGTCTGGATGGCGATCACGCCCTTGCCACCGCGATGGGTAAGGCGATATTCCGCCATATCCGTCAATTTGCCATAGCCGTTGCCGGTGGCGGCCAGGATCAGATCCCCTTCCACGACCAGTTGCGCCGAGATCACCCGGTCATCCCCATCCAGGGAGATCCCGCGCACCCCCCGCGCCCCGCGCCCCATGGGCCGCACCTGCTCCTCCGCAAAGCGCACGGCCATACCATTGCGGGTGAAGAGCATGAAGTCGCGGCTGCCGTCGGACAGGCAGACGCCCACCAGGCGGTCACCCGCATCGAGATTGATGGCGTTGATGCCCTGGCTACGCGGGCGCGAATACTCCATCAACGGGGTCTTTTTCACGACGCCATGGGCGGTGACCATACAGACATACTGCCCCTCGGCAAAGTCCCGCACCGGCAGTACCGTGGTGATTCCCTCGCTGGGCGCCAGGGAAAGCAGATTGACGATGGGCTTGCCCTTGGCCCCGCGACCCGCCTGGGGCAGTTGATAGACCTTCTGCCAGTAGACCTTGCCCAGATCGGAGAAAAACAGGAGCGTGGCATGGGTGGAGGCACAGAACATGCGCTCGACAAAATCCTCTTCCCGGGTGGCCGTGGCCTGCTTGCCCTTGCCGCCGCGTTTCTGGGCGTTGAAGACGGTGACCGGCTGGGCCTTGATATAACCGGCATGGGTGAAGGTCACCACCATTTCCTCTTCGGCGATGAGATCTTCCATGGAGAGATCCGCGCTGTCTTCCACAATCTCCGTCCGCCGCGCATCCCCGTACTGGTCGCGGATGGCCACCAGTTCTTCGCGAATCACCGTCATCAAGCGGGGATAGGAGGCCAGAATGTCCAGCAGATCACGAATCCGGTTCAGCAGCTCCAGATATTCATCGCGGATCTTGTCCTGTTCCAGACCCGTCAGGCGATGCAGGCGCAGATCCAGGATGGCCTGCACCTGCACTTCCGAAAGATGATAGCCATCCGCCTGCAGGCCCGCCGAAGGCTCGCCCCGTTCGGCCAGCAGGGCCGCCACCAAGCCCGGCTCCCAGGGACGCGCCAGGATCTGCGCCTTGGCCTCGGCGGGATTGATGGCCGCGCGGATCAAGGCAATGAGGGTGTCGAGGTTGGCCAAGGCCACCGCCAGCCCCTCCAGGATATGGGCCCGATCCCGTGCCTTTTTCAACTCGAAAACGCTGCGCCGGGTGACGACTTCCCGGCGATGCTGGAGAAATGCCTGTAGAAGGTCGCGCAAGCCCAGGGTGCGTGGGGCACCGTCGATGAGGGCCACGATATTGATATTGAAGACGCTCTGCATGGTGGTGTGCTGAAACAGGTTGTTGATCACCACATCGGCAATGGCGTCGCGCTTGAGTTCGATGGCTATCCGCATGCCGGACTTGTCCGATTCGTCGCGCAGATCGCTGATCCCCTCCAGGCGCTTTTCCTTGACCAGTTCGGCGATACGCTCGATGAGCCGGGCCTTGTTGACCTGATAGGGCAACTCCGTAACGATGACGCTTTGCCGGCCCGTCTTTTTATCGGTCTCCACTTCGGTGCGGGCGCGCATGACCACCCGTCCGCGACCGGTGCGATAGGCCTCGGCCATACCGGCCCGCCCGTGGATGAAGCCCGCCGTGGGGAAATCCGGGCCCGGTATCAGGGTGATCAGATCGGCGTCACTGGTCTCCGGATCATCGATGAGGGCGAGGCAGGCGGCAATGACCTCACCGAGGTTGTGGGGGGGGATATTGGTGGCCATGCCCACGGCAATGCCTGCCGAGCCATTGACGAGGAGATTGGGAATCCGGCTGGGGAGGACCAGGGGCTCCATCTCCGACTCATCGTAGTTGGGCCCGAAATCCACCGTTTCCTTGTCAATGTCCGCCAGCATTTCGTGGGCGATGCGCGCCATACGCACCTCCGTGTAACGCATGGCGGCGGGGCTGTCCCCATCCACCGAACCGAAGTTGCCCTGGCCGTCGATGAGGGGATAGCGCATGGAAAAACCCTGGGCCATGCGCACGATGGTGTCGTAGACCGCGGTATCGCCATGGGGGTGGTATTTACCGATGACATCGCCCACCACGCGCGCCGACTTTTTATAGGATTTGTTCCAGTCGTTGCCCATTTCGTGCATGGCATAGAGCACCCGGCGATGCACCGGCTTCAAGCCATCACGGGCATCGGGCAGGGCACGGCCCACGATCACGCTCATGGCGTAATCGAGATAAGACTGGCGCATCTCGTTTTCGAGACTAATGGGTATCGTTTCTTTGGCGAAATCTATCATGCTGAGGCCATCAACTCCTGGCGGTTAAAGCCAACCCAAGACGCGGCCCGCAGACAAGCGCCGACCGCATGACAAAGTGTGAGTATGCCACAAGGGGCGGCACGCTGCATTCACGCTCCCCGCAACTCCCGCAAACTGGCGGCGAAGGAAGGACGGGCCACCCCCCGCTCGGTAATGATGGCACTGATGAGGGCCGCCGGGGTGACATCAAAGGCCGGATTGCGCACTTGCACCCCCGCCGGCGCCACCGCCAGGCCGGCGCAATGGGTGACCTCTTCGGGCGGGCGTTCTTCAATCACGATACCCGCGCCATGGGCCATGGCAAAGTCCACCGTACTGAGGGGTGCGGCCACGTAAAAGGGGATGCCGTGATAATGTGCCAGCACGGCCAAGGCGTAGGTGCCGATCTTGTTGGCCGCATCGCCGTTGGCGGCAATGCGGTCGGCGCCGACGATGACCGCCTGAATGAGCCCCTGCTGCATCAGTGCCGCCGCCGCACCGTCGACATTCAAGGAAAAGGGGATGCCGTCTTTTTGCAGTTCCCAGGCGGTCAGGCGGGCACCCTGCAACCAGGGACGGGTCTCATCGGCATAGACCCGCAGGGCCTTGCCCGCCGCCACGGCCGCCCGGATCACGCCCAAGGCCGTGCCGAACCCGCCGGTGGCCAGACTGCCCGTGTTGCAATGGGTCAACACACCGCCGTCGGGCATGAGGGATGCCCCAAAGGCTCCCATCTGCCGATTGGCGGCGATATCGTCCTCCAGGAGGTCATGGGCGGCCTGCAACAAGGTGGTCGCCACATCGGCGCCTGCCCCCATCTGCTCCGCAAGGGTCCATTGCCGATCAACCGCCCAGGCCAGATTGACCGCGGTGGGCCGGGCGGCCTTGATCTGTTCGGCGCCGCCCCGCAGCCGCTCCCGCCAGTCCGGATAGGGTGCCGCCTCCCGGGCCGCCAAGGCCATGGCGTAGGCCGCCGTCACGCCAATGGCCGGGGCACCGCGCACCGCCATGTTGCGAATGGCCGCCACCACCTCCCGATAATCCCCCAGGCGCAGGATCAATTCCTCCTGGGGCAGGCGCCGTTGATCCAGCAGGAGCAACTGATCGGCTTCCCAACGGATGGCACGCACGCTATCTGCTTTGGACATGACGACTCCCGACGCGAAAAACCTGGCAAATATACCCCCGTCGACGGTCGCCGGTCTATCCCGGCGGACCCGCGGCGGTATCCAAGGCTACTGCCGACGGCTATGATAGGCCCATGAACCCGAACCTACCCTACCCCGCACTGCGCCTACGCCCCAAAGAAGACCGCCGCCTCCGCGCCGGCCACCCGTGGATCTATAGCAATGAGGTGGACACCCGCGCGACGCCATTGACGGCCATCGCCCCCGGCAGCGTTTGCCGGGTGGAAGACGCAGGGGGCGCCGCCCTGGGCCTGGCCCATGTCAATCCTCACACCCTGCTCTGTGGCCGGATGCTGAGCCGCGACGCCGACGAGCGCGTCGACACGGCCTTCTACCGCCGCCGCCTGGAACAGGCCCTCACCCTGCGCCGAAGCCTCTTTGCCCGGCCCTTTTACCGATTGGTGCATGGCGAAGGAGATCTTTTGCCGGGCCTGGTCATCGATCGTTATGACGATTATCTCGTCATCCAGCCCGGCAGCCTGGGCATGGAGCAGGATCTCGCCCTGCTTCAAGAGGCCCTGCTCACCGTCCTGCACCCGACCGGCATCCTGATCAAGGGAAGCGGCCCGGCCCGTAGCCTGGAAGGGCTTGCGGAGCGCGTGGAAGTGCTGCACGGCCATATTCCGGAGATCCTGGAGGTGGAGGAAAACGACTGCCGCTTCCACTTCTCGCCGCGAACGGGCCAAAAGACCGGGTGGTTTTATGACCATCGCGCCAATCGCGCCCGTCTGCGGCCCTTGGCCCGGGGACGACGGGTACTCGACCTGTTCTCCTATCTCGGCGCCTTCGCCATTCCGCTGGCCCAAGCCGGGGCGACGGCCGTGACGGCCGTGGACGCCTCGGCCAGCGCCCTCGCCCTGCTCCAGGACAATGCCGCCCTGAATCAAATCGGCACGCCCATCCGAACCGTGCAGGGGGATGCCTTCGACATCATCCGCAGCCTGCGGGACCACGGTGAAAGTTTTGATCTCATCATCCTGGACCCGCCGGCCTTCATCAAATCACGCAAGGATCTGCACGAAGGCAGCATCGCCTACCGCCGCATCAATGACCTGGCCATGCGCCTGCTCAGCCCCGGCGGCCTCCTCTTCACGGCCTCCTGTTCCCACCATCTCAGCCGCGAGATGCTGCTCCAGCAGATCGCTTTCGGCGCCCAGCGCGGCGACTTCCAGATCCTCGGGGAAGGCGGCCAGGACATGGACCACCCCATCCACCCCGCCGTGCCGGAAAGCGCCTATCTCAAAGGCTTTCTGCTGCGGCGTAGCAGTCCGGGGGAAACGGGCGATTCACCCGATTCCACAGATTAGCTTTTCGCCGCCGGAGGGATGAGCCGCAGACCGGCCGCCAAAGGGTGCAGGGGCAAAAAACGAAGTCCTATGGCCGTGACTCCCGGGATCAACCCCCTTGGAGCCAACCAACGCGGGTTGCCATCTTGACAAGATACCGCTTGGTCGGTATCTTTATACTATCATGATACCCGAATCCGTGAAAAAGACACGCAATCCCGAGCAAACTCGGGCCGACCTCCTGGCCGCCGCCTATGGCGAGGTCCTGGAGTGCGGTTTCCAGGCGGCCAGCCTGGAGCGCATCCTTGCCAAGACTTCCGTGAGCAAAGGAGCCCTCTACCATCACTTCGGCACCAAGCATGAACTGGGCCTGGCGGTGGTAGAGGAAGTCGTCGGGCCGCAACTTGCCGAGCGCTGGTTTGAACCCCTGCGCCGCGATGGCGATCCCATTGCCGCCCTGACAGGGATCCTCGAAGAAAAAATCCAGTCCGCCTCCGAAGCCATCATCCGTTTCGGCTGCCCTCTCAACAACCTCATTCAGGAAATGAGCCCCTTGGACGAGCGCTTCCGCAGCGGCCTCCAAAACATCCTCGACGCCTGGATCAAGGCCATGGCCGATGCCCTGGCGGCAGGGCAAGAGGCGGGCAAGGTGCGCGGCGACATTCCCCCTCAGGAAGCGGCCCTTTTCATCGTGGCGGCCATCGAAGGCTGCGTGGGCTTGGGTAAAAACGCCCAGTCCGTAGATGCCTATCAGCGCTGCCTGCGGCAATTGCAACTCTATGTGCAGTCCCTGGCTGCCTGATTGCAGCCTTGCCCCTAGCGCCCAATTCATGGCCGGGGGTTCATTTTGATGACCTTCAAGGTCGCCCTCTAGCCCGTTGAACAAGCACCCTTTCCAGGAGAGCAAAAATGAGCGAGATCCACTCACAATGGCTGAACCTGCACGCTGACTTGCGCGCCTGGTACGCCCGGCCGGCGGCCGCCGGCCCCCATCCCGCCGTCATCGTCTTCATCGAGGCCTTCGGCGTCAATCTCCACTTTCAGGAAGTGGCCGAGCGTCTGGCGCGGGCGGGGTACTGCGCCATCGTTCCCGATATCTACCATGGCAAGATCTATGAATACACCGATTTCCAAGCCGCCATCGCCCACCTGAAATCCCTGGATGACCAGCAGGTCATGGTCGAGGCGGCCCTCGCCCTGGATGCCCTGGGCGAGCGCGCGGAAGTCCGGAAAGATGCCATAGGCGCCTTGGGCTTTTGCATGGGCGGGCGCTATGCCTTCATGGCCAACGCCATCCATGCCCGGAGGCTCTCCGCCACGGCGGCCTTCTATGGCGGCGGGATTGCGCCGGAAAAAGATGCGGTGGGGCGTGAACCCCTGCTGCATCTGGCTCCGCAGATGCAGGCCCCGCTATTGCTCCTCTATGGCGCCAAGGACAACTCCATCCAGCCCGATGAGCACGGCCGCATCGCCAGCGCCCTGAGCGCCGCCGACAAGCGTTATACCCTGACGGTATTCCCCGCTGCCGGCCATGGCTTCTTCAGCGACCGGCGTGACAGCTATCACGAACTCGCGGCCAAGGAGGGCTGGCGCCTGACCCTGGATCACCTTGCCCAATATCTGGATGGGCAGGCATGAGCCCTGCGAGCCATCTGTTCAGCCCCTGGCAGCAGCGCAGCCTGCGCATCCGCAATCGCATCTGCGCCTCTCCCATGTGTCAGTATTCCACCCCCGACGGGGTGGCCCGCGACTGGCACATGGTCCATCTGGGCAGCCGCGCCGTGGGCGGCGCCGGACTGGTCATGGTCGAGGCCAGCGGGATCAGCCCCGAAGGGCGCATTTCGCCCCAAGACCTGGGCATCTGGAACGACAGCCAGGCCGAGGCCCTGCGCCCCATCGCAGCCTTTATGCGTGGGCAGGGCACCACTCCCGCCATTCAGATCGCCCATGCCGGGCGCAAGGCGTCCACCGCGGCGCCTTTTCACGGCGGCCGACCCATTGCGCCCAAGGACGGCGGCTGGCAACCCGTCGCCCCCAGCGCCATCGCCTTCAGCGCCGAACACACGCTACCTAGGGCCATGGAAGCGGCGGATTTCCAGCAAATCCTGGAGGACTTCCAGGCCGCGGCCCGGCGCGCCCTGGCAGCCGGTTTCCAGGTCCTGGAGATCCACATGGCCCATGGCTACCTCCTGCATAGCTTCCTCTCCCCCATCAGCAACCAGCGCGAAGATCGCTATGGCGGTAGCCTGGAGAACCGCATGCGCTTTCCCCTGGAGGTGGCCGCGGCCCTACGCACCATCTGGCCCGATGATCTGCCCTTATGGGTACGGATTTCCGCCAGCGACTGGGTGGAAGGTGGTTGGGACATCGAGCAATCCATTACCCTGAGCACCGCCCTGAAAAAACTGGGTGTGGATGCCATTGACTGCTCCAGCGGCGGCATGACCCCCGATGCCAGGATTCCTGCGGCACCCGGTTTTCAGACCGCTTTTGCCGCCGCCATCCGCCATACCGTGGGCATCCCCACCGTGGCCGTCGGTCTCATCACCGCAGCCGCCCAGGCCGAGCATATCCTGGTCACGGAACAGGCCGATGCCGTCAGCCTTGCCCGCGAGATGCTGCGCGACCCCTACTGGCCCTTGCATGCCGCTCTGGCTCTGGGCGATGATCTGGCCTGGCCGCAGCAATATGATCGGGCCAAACCGCATCACCGTTAGCAGTTTCCGTCCTCCAGCGCAGGAATCGCGCAGCATGTCCAAGACCCCGACCCTGCCCATGGCCGCCCTCGCTTTGCTCTCCCTGATCTGGGGATATAATTGGGTCGTCATGAAGGTCGCCCTGGTCGACTGCCCGCCGCTACTCTTCGCGGCGCTGCGGGTGCTGGTCGGGGTGGCCGTGCTCTTTCCTTTGCTGATCCTGCTCAAACGCCCCCTGGCCATGCCGCCTTGGCGCTTTATCCTGCCCCTCGGCTTGCTGCAAACCACCGGATTTGTGGGTTTCACCCTCTGGGCCCTGGAATATGGCGGGGCGGGCAAGACCGCCATCCTCGTCTACATGATGCCCATCTGGCTGATTCTTTTTGCCTGGCCCGTGTTGAATGAACGGGTGCATGGACTGCAATGGCCCGCCTTGGCCTTGGCCTTGCTCGGCCTGCTCTGCATCTTGGAACCCTGGCACTATCATGGCCAACTGCTGGGGTCGCTGCTGGCCTTGCTGGCCGGCATGTCCTGGGCCGCTTCGGCCCTCTGGCAAAAGCGCCACGCGCCGCACCGCTTGGATTTGCTCAATGTCACCACCTGGCAAATGGCCTTTGGCGGCCTGGCCTTGACCGTCCTGGCGCTGCTCATGGACCCCTTGACGATTCATTGGACCCCGACCTTCGTCGGCGCCCTGATCTATAACGCCGTCCCCGGCAACGCCTTGGCCTGGCTCCTCTGGACCTACGCGCTGCACAAGCTGCCCTCGGGCATCGCCGGCATGGGCACCCTGGCCGCCCCCCTCATCGGCGTACTCGCGGCCTGGGCGCAACTGGGGGAGCGGCCGGGCGACTGGGAGGGCATTGGCATGGCCGCCATTTTTTTCGCCCTGGCCCTGGTGAGCTGGCAGCACCTGCGGCCCAGGGAGGATTTACCCTTACCCGCCGCACAGGAATAGGGGCGGCCGCCGGGCAGGGGCCGTCAGTGACCCGATGAGCCCAAGGCAGGGCTTGCCGTGGGGGAGGTATCCAGCAGACGTTGCAACTGCGCCGCATTGATTCGCCGCAAGGGCTTGCCATCCACTGGGGAGGCAGGACTGCGCCGGTCTTCATCCAGACCAAAAATCACCACCCGCAACTCGCAGCCCCCATAATGCAGGCGCAAAACCGGATACTCCCGCGGCGTCTGCTCGCCAAAATGCAGCATTTGCCGGCCTTCTTCATAGCTCGCTCCCTGATCCAGGAGGAAAAACAGCACGCTTTCGGGGGTATCGGCAAAAACATGGAGGACAATGGCGGAATGGCCGGTAGCCGTTCCTTCCAGGACCGGTCCGCTCAAACGCGGAGCAAAGTCCGCCAGCCAGTGCATGGCCGCCAGAGCGGTCCGCCGCAGGTGTTGCAGTTCGGCGCTATGGGCATCCCCATGGAAGAGCGCCAGACGCGACTGCAGCTCGGCATGAATCTCGGCGTTGCTCGGCCAGAGCTGCTGCGCATCCCCCGCGATGCCCAGGCGCCGCGCCGCCTTCTCCTTCGCTGCCCGAAAATCCGCCACCCCCTCTTCGGCCATGATCCGGGCCGATTCCACGACCAAAAGACGGCGCAAACGGGGCTGTTGTGACTTGACCATGGCAAACCTCATACCCATAAAGGTGATTGTCCGTTAGATCCATAAACCTTTAGAATAAGGCATAGGCGAGAGTGGCGGAATTGGTAGACGCACTGGATTTAGGTTCCAGCGGTTTCGGCCGTGGGGGTTCGAGTCCCCCCTTTCGCACCAAACACTCACAAAATATCCCATGGCTCCCGGTGCTTTTTCGTGGCGATAGCTTAGGAAAATATGGAGCAACCCATGGCAAGCATTGTCCTCCGTAGGGATAAAGACGGCAACATCACGAGCTGGATCGCCCGGCTCCGCTGCAGGTGGCGGGACTGATTGGAGCGCACCCGCCTCGACGCGGCCATGCACCATGCCCAGGGCCACAAGCGGAATGCCGCCCACGAACTCGGCTCGGGGCCCGCAACACCCTCACGCGCAAGCGCAACAAGGAATTGGGCATGGAGGCGGGAAGTGGCGATGCCGAAGATGCCACTTCGCCGCCTACCGCAGCGGCGCGGCGGGAAGCGTCAGAAGGCGTACTGCAGCATTACCCGGTTGTCCACCAAGGTCCCCAGAGGGACATTGTTGATGTTGTGGAAACCGTGGTCGATGGCCAGCCGGTCACGGAGGGTTAAACCCTTGAACATGCCGGTCAGCGCATACCCTACGCTCAGATAATTGGCGCTTACATTCTGCACATAGGGCGCCGTGTGGTACCAGCTATACGAATACTTCACCCGCCATTGGGGGGTGGGCGTGAAGATGAAACCGATTTTCCAGGCAGAACCCGGCGCCGAGGCCGACACCAGGCCGTAGTTCATGATGCTGGTGAACAGGGGATCGGCATTGTAGGGCTGGGTGTAGGGGGAGATGAATCCGCCGTTGTAGAGATCGCGCTGCCCGCCCACCGAGAAGGGGGTGCGGCTCGGGACCTCGTTGTAAGCGGCAAAGATCTCGCCATAATGGCTGCTTAGGCCGCCTTGAATGCCGTAGACGGTGGCATCGATGGGCCCGGCATAGTCGGCGCCGTCGCCCCATTGCCGGCCAAACTGCAGGTCCATAAAAGGCGTTACGGGGCCAAGCGCAATCCCATAATGCGCCGTTCCCCAGAAAAAATCGGCTAAATTGTAGAATTGGTAGAGCCATGCCTGACCGCTGAGGTCTGGGATACCGTAGGGCTTGGCGGAGAGCTTCACGCCGAAGGCCAGGGCGCCGTTGTCCTCTCCGGGAATCTGGCGATAGAGCAGGCTTTCCGGTGACAGGTTGAGGAGATTGCTACGGCTGTAATCCGGGGCGGTGCGATTTTTGTAACGAAAGGAACGCAGACCCTCGATCTCCACCCCGGCCACCGGGCGTAGCGCGCCATAAACGGCCTGGAAGGTGTTGGGGATCATGAAGGCGTCGGCCGGCCACATCCAAGGTGTATCCAAGAGTTGGTCGCCCGCCCGCAGCGTGGCCCAATGATTTTCATATTGCAGATAGGCTTGGCCGAGAACGTTCAGGGAATGTCCCGTGCCCATGAGGAGCGGGTCCAGATGCGGATAGGCGGGTGCGCCGCTGTGGTCGTTCACCCCCAGATCGTTGGCCGTGTAAAAAGCAATGCCGGCGCTGAGCCCATAGAGGGGTGCCGTCTGGACCTTGAGCATGCCGCCCAGGGAATAGGCATAGGTATTGGGCATGGTGGAGCTACCATAGTCCTGGGTGTAATAGTAATTGCGGATATCGCCAGAAACTTTGCTCTGCATGAGCCAATCCTTGATAGTCATGGTTGCTGCGTGAACAGGGACATTGACAGCCAGCAGGCCCATCATCACTCCGAGCATGCCCAGGGGGAGTATTCTTTTTTGCATAACGGTTCTCCTGATAACGGTTGGTATCGAAGTATTTTCTGTAATATTACGTAAGGCAGCAAAAGAGGTCCTTGATATGGCCTTGCCTCTTCAAGGACCTCAGGGTTCCCTTTTAGGAGAGATCGCCTCCCTTGGGCGGGTTGTAGCCCGTCTCCCGGAACACGGCCTGGCCGGCCTTGCTGGTCATGAAGCGAATGAAGGCCTCCCCCAGTTTGGGGTGCGGGGCGTCTTTGGGCACGGCGGCATAGAACACCAGAGGCTGGGTGTGCAAGGTCTGGGTCTTGCCGTCCACCTGCATGGTGAAATGCACGGTGTCGTACCAGGCCTTGGCCATGGCGGGATTGCTCAGATTGATTTCATCCGGGAGGGGGATGGAAGGAAGGTGCAGGGATTTCACCGCGCTCTCATATCCGGAGGAGGCATCCATCTGTCCGCTCTTCAGGCGCGCCAGCAGCGAGGCCTCGGTGAAGATCTGCCCTTGGTTCTCCACGGGGCCGAGAATGCGCTGGACAAGCTCGGGCTGGTGGTAGTACTTCTGCGCCAGGAGAAAGGTAAAAATGATGTTCTGACCCTGGGGATCCGTCTGCGGGTCCGTGCGTCCGAACTGGATCCCGGGCTTCTCCAGCACCGTGTACCAGGGCAACTTGCCGGCGGCGGCGGCCGCAAAATCCTTGGCATAGCGGCTCTTGGGGCTATAGGCGATGACCATGGCGGTGCTGGCCACCGGTATCGCCTTGTTCACCATGCCGGCCTTTTCCAGCACCCGGATGGGGCCTGGTGTAATGGAGATGAACACGTCCGTGCGCAGCTTCTTGGCCGCAATGAGGTGGGCGAGGCCATAGGCACCCTGCCCTTCTCCTTGATAGGTGACGTGATGGGCCTTGGCGAAGGCGGGGCCCAAGTGCAGGTCCATGACCGCTCCCATGGAGCCGGCATAGGCGACCTGGAGAGGGGTAGCGGCCACGGCCGTTCCCATACTCGCCACCCACAGTACAGCGAGCAGGGCCATGGCAGGTTGGGCTTGCATGGGTGCAGGCCGATCCCAGGCCGCGCCTGGCGCCGGCGTGATGGCCGGATTCCTGGGGTGGGGATCCATCTGTATATTTCGTGACATATAACGATGTAGCAAAGCAGACCAATTGTTTTGCATGTTGGATATCTCCATTTTTTGATCAGGTCAAATAACCATCGAGGGATACGGTATATATGATCGAATATCTCGATGTCGCAAAGCTTACCTGCATACCAGAAATTTGGCTATACCACATCACAAAAGCAGTTATTATGCCAAGGTGATGTGTCGGGCTTGCATCGGGACATGCGCCTGCCAAAGCAAGGCGAACGCCGATGCCGCTGATCCTGGATCCGCCAATTGGCAGCGGCGTTTTTTGTTCCGGCGGCCCGTGGGTTTGAACAGTTCGCCTGCCGAGCGCATAATTTCGCCAAAAATAACAACCGCGTGGGCCAATGTCGCGGAAAATCGCCCATGCCAAGTGCCGTTTCTGGGATGAGCCATCTCGTTAAATGGATCCCCCTGGGTCGCAACGCGCCACGGCAGGGGAAAGAGGACGTTCATCCCATTACTTCCGCCGGATTCGAGGCCGCCATGAGCGAAGACACAAAGCTCCAAAGTCCAACTCCGGAAGAGGTTCCGTGTACCCTGCACCGGGGCACAAAGGGCCGGAGCGCGAAAAAGGCCCGGCGCCGCGCCAGTCCATCCCATCACCGCGTTGATCGCCCATGAGCAAAGCTAGGGACAGGCTGAAGGCGCTGGGACCAGGTGTCATCACGGGCGGCGCCGACGACGATCCGGCCGGGATCGTCACCTATTCCGTGGTGGGGGCCACCACCGGCTTCTCCCTGCTCTGGCTGATGCTGCTCGCCACCCCCATGATGATCGCTGTGCAAAGCATGGCCTCGCGGATCTCCATCATTACCGAGAAGAGTCTGCCCGAGGTGATCACCGCCCATTTTTCCCGGCGGGTCACCATGTCCGTCATCACCCTCCTGGTGATCGCCAACGTCATCACCATCGGCGCGGACCTCTCGGGGATGGCGACGGTGCTGGGCATCCTGACGGGCATTAAGCCGGGCCTGCTGCTGATTCCGGTGACCGCATTGATCGCCTATCTCGTGATCTTCAATGCCTATCGTGTGGTCAAGACGGCGCTGCTGAGCCTTACCTTGATCCTCTCCGTTTATATCGTCTCTGCCATCCTGATCCACCCGAATCTTGAGACGCTCCTCGTCAACACCTTCATCCCCCACATTAGCTTCGCGTCGGGCTATGTGGTCGCCGCCCTGGGGCTGCTGGGGACCACCATCTCCCCTTACATGCTGTTCTGGCAAGCGGCCGAGGAGCGCGAGGAAAAGCGTACGGTGGTACAGGCAGCGGAGGCGGATTTCGACACCGTGGCCGGCATGCTGTATTCCAATGTGGTGTCTTATTTCATCATTGTCGCCGCTGCGGCGGTCCTCTACGGCAGCGGGGTGCCCATCCAGACCATGGAGGACGTGGCGCTGGCCCTGCAGCCCTTGGGGGGCAGGTACACCTTCGCCCTCTTCGGCGTCGGCGTGCTGGTCGCCGGTTTCCTAGCCATCCCGGTCCTGGCGGGCTCCAGCGCCTACGCCATCGCGGACACCTACGGCTGGCGCGAGGGGATGGATTACAAGGTCGCCGACGCCCGCGGCTTTTATGCGGTGTTCCTGGGTTCGCTGCTGGTCGGCGACCTCATCTACCTGTCCCCCCTCTCCACGGTGGATGCGCTTTATTACAGCCAGGTCCTGGACGGGATTTTGCTGCCCCTCCTGGTGGCATTGCTGCTGATCCTTGGCAACAACAAGGGGATCATGGGAAGCTATACCAATTCCTGGTTTAATAATCTCTTTGGCATATTCACCTTGTTGGTGAGCCTGGGCTTGTCCGCTATCCTTTTCTACCAGATGGTGTTTTGATTGGGATTGCCGGGCGCTCCGAGGCGTTGGGGTTCCCCTTTTCCCTACGGAACCCGGCCAGCGGCGATGCTCAAAAATCCCGCTCTACCTTGAAGGCATTGATGATGACATCCGCCATCTGATTGCGGGCGCCATGCACCACGGCGTCCAGGACGTCGCTCTCCGTCCAGCCCTGGGCAAGCACCGCCTCCACATCTTCCCGCGTCAACGACGCCGGCGTCTGTACGGCCTTGAGCACCAGCAGGAGCATGGCCTTTTCCCCGTCGCTCAAGGGTGCCGCCCTTGGATCACGCTTGGTCGCCGCCACCGCTTCGGGGCTTTGGCCCAGGTGGTTGATCAGCATGGCTTCATTGAAGCCTACGCAGTAGTCACACTGGTTGGCCTGGGAAACCAGCATACGGATGGTGGCCAGCAACGCCGCTCCGAGGCGGGGATGGTGGCGGTAGTATTGGATGCCGTCCCACTGTTGGGCGAGGATCTCCGGGCTCAACCCGTAGACTTGCACGACGGCGGGAACCCGTCCGAAGGCACCCTCAATTTCGTGGAACAGCTCGGCGGTCTTGCCGGATGCTTCCTCCGGAGCGATGGTTTGCAGGATGGTCATAAAACGCCTCCAGTTGTGCGTAGGTGTGCGTGGTTTCACATACAGACTAGTCGGTATTATCAGACTTGGCAAGCAACGGTCCGGCAAGGGGCTTGGCCATCGTCCCCGTGTCCATCGTCCCCGTTGACATCCATACGCCTTATTCCATTTCTACATCATTAGGGCAATAATAGCCATGATTATGCACGAGAGGGTAGAGCGGACATGGCAAGGATTGCGAGAGGTG
>NZ_RIZI01000187.1 GCF_003721225.1 Acidithiobacillus sulfuriphilus
TTCCATCGTCAAGCTGCGCACGTCGATTCTTTCCATACGTCAAATTATACCACGCTATGGTCTGGTATTTAAGGGCCATGTTAATAATTGGCTGGCGTGCCGACCTGTGGCTGGGGACGAGCATCCTGTGGTTACTGGCCGTAACCCCATGGACCTGGCGTTACGGCGCTCTGTACCTGTATCCCCGCGCCGACAAAAGGCCCGGATGATGCACCCGGCGATCACTCCATAAGACTGGGCGGGGTGGGGTGCTGGAGGCGAGGACCCGGTGCTTTTTGACTCACGTCAAGGAAAGGTACGCCACGGGGGAAGATGCTATCCATCTCTGGAAAAGCCGAAGGAGACTACCATGAGCCATTTCATTCCTACCGTCTTGGATTTGCGCCCCATATTCCCCGGAGAGCGCCATGGGCGGGTCTTTGCAGCCCTGGACGAACTGGAGGGCGGAAGGTCCATGCTGCTACGCAGCGATCACGATCCCCAACCCTTGCTCGATCAAATGAGGATCTTGCGCCGCCATCAATTTTACTGGATGCCCCAGCGTGCGGAGCCGGAGATCTGGGAAGTGGAGATATGCAAGCGCGAAGGTGCGCAGATGGAGAGCGTCACGGAGTTTCTGGAAACGGATCACCGGCGTATCGACGCCCTTTTGGACAATGCATTGGCGGCATGGCAGGCGGGTTCCAGCGAACTGGCGATCCCCCTACTGGAAGCCTTTGCTTATCGCCTGCGCCGCCATATCCGCATGGAAGAGGAAATCCTATTCCCGAGGGTCGAGGAAGCAGGGGCGCCTGTCCCGGGACCCACTCATGTCATGCGCATGGAGCACCGGGAGATGCAAGGTCCCATACAGGGCCTGACGGACGCCGGCGGAACCCTGCCCGATGTCGTGGACGAGCTGAAAGAACGGCTCGCCGTGCATAACCACAAGGAAGAGGGCATCCTTTACCCGCTCTGCGACCGCTTGCTGGGACAAGGCGTACAACCGTTGATCGAGCGCATGTGCCGGCTGGTTTAAGGCGCATCGCCCCGGCCGATGGTGATGACGGCTACCGGAACAAGATGTGCCGCGATCTCTGCCGCCGCCCGTACTTTGTCTTCCTCGAAGCGCCCCACCCAGGCCGAGGATAGGCCCAACGCAGTGGCCGCAAGCTGGGCATAGGCCGCGGCGATGGTCGCATCCTGAATGGCAAAAAATCGTCCACGCTCGCCGAAGCGGGCGGCGCAATGTTCCGGATCGGCGCAAAAGACAAGGCTCACGGGCGCCTGGGCGATGAATTCCTGATGGTCGGCGGCGTCCGCCAGTTTGGTCCGAGAGAGGCTTTCTGCGACCCTATAAATGCCGTAGGATTGCAGGCCGCCTGCCGACGGACCGCTTTGCGCAGCACGCAATATGCGCTCCACCAATTCCGGATCAATGGAATCAGGGCGATAGTTGCGGGTGGTGTGGCGCTGCTCCAGGACAGAGAAAAAATCCTTCATGACATTTCGTCCTTCGCGAAAGAACAGACAGATTGGAGATTTCGGATAAAACGGGTTGAGCCCAATCCTATGAATGAAGCCTCATCCGGCATGCCGCCGCGCTGCCATCGCCACACCGATATGCGTCAGGGAGTCCGGATCCAGGCGACTCGCCAAGGGGTAGATCACCATTTCTTCGATGCCTATGTGCTGGCGCAACCCGGCCGCATAACCGCGAAGATCCGGCAAAGATGGCCTTTCCCCAGCGGCGACGGTTTCCAGGAATGGTTCCAGAACAGCCCAGTCGTGAAGTTCTTGACCATGCTGAGCGACGAGTTCCAGAATGGTGTCGGCGAGCTTTTCCTCTCTGCTATCCAAGACGGTCAGCAGCCGCGGAAAAAGGTCTATCTCCTCGTCCGCAAAATGCAGCGGTGCCGCGTTCCGGAAGTAACGCAACGCCCGCTGGGCGGCGGTGCTCGTGCGCTCGTCGGGGCCGTGCCGGATCAGGTAATCCGGCAGCCGCTCCAGGGAGTCGCAATGGTTGCGGATAAGCCCATGACAGGCCTGGAGCACCGCCAGCGGCCGCCGGAAGGCCGCCGGCGGAATATTGCTGCCCGCCGGAAGGCCGGCCATTAAATGCTCCGTTGTTTGGCGCGCACCACTTCGTAAGGGCGGATCAGGTAGTTGAAGGGCACCGTCCAGATGTGCACCAGCCTGGTGAAGGGAAAAAGGAGGAACATCGTCATGCCGAAAAACATGTGGACCTTGTAGATGAGGGGAATCCCCGCGAGCATGGCCGGGTGGGGCTGGAAGGTGGCGATGCCCTTCAGATAGCCGCCGAGCACCTCCATGTTGGCGACATTGCCGGCGATGAGATCGGGGACGGTGGTGGCCTGGGTCACCAGGCCCAGGAGCAGGGTCACGATGAGCCAGAGCAGGATGAAGAGATCGCTCTTCCGTCCGGCCGCCCGGACCTGGGGGTTGAGCATGCGCCGGAGCAACAGCATCAGGCCGCCGATCATGGCCAGGATGCCGAAGGTAATCCCGGCCGAGGAGGCCACCCATTGGTGCTGGATGGGGTTGAAGCCCAGCCACTCGAAGGCCGGGGTAAGCAGGCCGACGAAGTGGCCGGCAAAGAGCATGAGGATACCCACGTGCCAAAGATTGCTGGCCCACATCATATAGTGGCGCGAGGCGAGGAGTTGGCTGGAATAGCTGGTCCAGCCGTACTGCTCCCGGTCGTAGCGAATGATGGAGCCGACGAGAAAGATGGTGCCGGCGATGTAGGGATAAACGCCGAAGAGCAAAAGATTCAGGTTCATGGCATGCACTCCTTCATGGTGCTGAGTTCAGCGAGCCGGCCCCGGCGCTCCACGAAGCGCACCAGGTTGG
This sequence comes from Acidithiobacillus sulfuriphilus, assembly GCF_003721225.1. Lineage (GTDB taxonomy): Bacteria > Pseudomonadota > Gammaproteobacteria > Acidithiobacillales > Acidithiobacillaceae > Acidithiobacillus_B > Acidithiobacillus_B sulfuriphilus. Next base: position 2,854 of record NZ_RIZI01000187.1, read on the forward strand.
CATAGGGGCTTGCGGCCTTTTCGAGGTGGTCGGCCAGGGTTTCGATGGCGCGGACGGCATCGCCCAAAAAGATCCTGGCTTCGTCGTCATCCAGGGTCGAGGCATACTCCAGGATGAGTGGCAGGTAATCGGGCAGTTCATTCCCCACGATCGTCAGCCCATAGCTTTCATAATGTTCGGCCAAACGGATCATGGCAGGACCACGCTCGCGGTCCCCTTCCTCGAAAAGGTGATAGGTGAGATGGAGGTCGTGGTCGGGATTCAGGTCGAAGGTCTGCACATAGGCAGACTCCAGATCCAGAGGGGCTTGGCCCTCCATCCACTGGACCACGTCCAGCAGCGCGGCACGCTCCTCCTCCGGGCACGGGGTAGTGGCGAGATAATCCCGGATCTCCGGGAGGGCCGCCCGTAATTCCGCATCGGGATAACCCAGCAGGGCGGAGATGACCTGATACACACGATTCGTCACTTCGGCGTCCACGGTTACGCCCTCTTCCCGCGCGGGAAAAATTGCAGGGGCTGGACCGGCTCCACCGCCCCTTTCCGCCGTTGCGGGAAAAGACTGGTGGTACTCTCGCCCTCGCTGCTGGTATTGCCGAAACTGATCCCGTTCTGCCCCTGCAAGGCGTAGGGATCGTCTATCTTTACTTCCTGATGGCTGGTGGGGATCACGAAACGATCCTCATAATTGGCGATGGAGAGGAGTTGCCACATCTCCTTGGCCTGCTCCTCGCTAAGACCGGCCGCCGCCAGGACCCTGGCATCGGCCTTGCCCTCCACATGGATGGACCGTTCGTAGCTGCGCATGGCGATCAGCTTGCGCAGGGCGGCGGCGACGGGCGCCTCCTGGCCGGCGGTGAAGAGGTTGGCCAGGTAACGCAAGGGGATGCGCAGATTCTCCACCTGGGGGATGACGCCATCGGGCCCCATGGGCAGATTCCCTTTTTCCATCTGCGACTGCACGGGAGAAAGAGGCGGCACATACCAGACCATGGGCAAGGTGCGGAATTCCGGATGCAAGGGAAATGCGATCTTCCAGTCCACCGCCATCCGGTAGATGGGAGACTCCTGCGCCGCCTTGACCCAAGAGTCGGGGACGCCATCGCGATAGGCCTGAGCGATCACCTCGGGATCATTGGGATCGAGGAAGATGTCGAGGTGGGCCTGGTAGATATCCTCGACGGCGTCCTTGCCCGCGGCGTCGCTAATCCGGTCGGCGTCATAGAGGATGATGCCGTTGGAACGGATCCGTCCCACACAGGTCTCCGAGCAGACCGTGGGCAGACCGGATTCCACGCGGGGATAGCAGCCGATGCACTTTTCCGACTTCCCCGACTCCCAGTTGAAATACACCTTTTTGTATGGGCAGGCGCTCACGCACATCCGCCAGCCCCGGCAACGGTCCTGATCCACCAGCACGATGCCGTCCTCCTCCCGTTTGTAAATGGCGCCGGAGGGGCACGCTGCGACACAGGCCGGGTTCAGGCAGTGGTTGCACATGCGCGGCAGGTAAAAGTGGAAGGTATGTTCAAAATCCGCGTAGACTTCTTTCTGAATACGGTCGAAATTGCTGTCCTGGGAACGCTTGGCGAATTCGCCGGCCAGGTCGTCCTCCCAGTTGGGACCCCAGCTTACCTTATCCATCACCGCACCATCGATCTGTGACAGCGGGCGGGCGGTGGGGGCCGCCTCGGACAGGGGCGCGCTCACCAAGTGGTTGTAGTCGAAGGTGAATGGTTGGTAATAGTCACCCATCTCGGGCAGGTCGGGGTTGGCGAAGATGTTGATCAATTCCTTGACCTTGCCCCCTTGGCGCAGGGTGAGCTTGCCGTTTTTCTTCTTCCAGCCGCCCTGCCATTTGCTCTGATTTTCCCATTCCTTGGGATAGCCGACGCCCGGTTTGCTCTCGACATTGTTGAACCACATGTACTCCGCTCCCTTGCGGTTGGTCCAGACATTCTTGCAGGTCACCGAACAGGTATGGCAGCCGATGCACTTGTCGAGATTGAATACCAGCGCGAATTGGGCACGCACTTTCATGACGCGATCTCCTTGCTAAAAAGGGGGGATGGGGTTCTGTACCATGGTCATCCATGCCGACCGGCGCACCGCCCACCCCTGCAAACTCTGTCTCAGTAGACTCCAGGGGGGTTCAGGGCCGCCTCCCGCTCCGGCGTCAACGGCCGCTCCAGCCAGTCGATCTGCTGGTCGGGAATACGGCGGATAATGACGTGTTCATCACGCTGGCTGCCTACCGGACCGTAGTAGTTCATCCCATAGGAGAGCTGCGCGTAACCGCCGATCATATGGGTGGGCTTGACCACCACCTTGGTTACGCTGTTGAGGATGCCGCCCCGCTTGCCAGTAGTGGGGGAACCGGGGACGTTGATGGTCTTTTCCTGGGCATGGTACATAATGGCCACACCCCGCGGCACGCGCTGGCTCAACACCGCCCTTGCCATGGTTGCGCCGTTGACGTTGATGGCTTCCACCCAATCATTGTCATGCAGGCCGATGGTCCGGGCGTCCTCCTCGGCAATCCACACCACCGGCCCCCCGCGGAAGAGATTCAGCATGCGCAGGTTGTCGTTGTAGGTGCTGTGGATACCCCACTTGCTGTGGGGAGTGAGCCAGTTCAGCACCAGGTGGGGTTCCTTGAGAATGGCCGGCGACACCCCTTTGGTGGCCTTCATGTCCAGGGGCGGCCGGTAGGCGCAGAATCCCTCGCCAAAGTCCAGCATCCACTCGTGATCCACGTAGAAGTGGCCGCGCCCGGTGAGCGTGCGATGGGGGATGGCCTCGTGGATGTTCACGTAGGCGGCGTTGTAGCTCACTTCCTCGGACATGATGCCGCTCCAGGTCGGCGAAGTGATGACCTTACGCGGCTGGACCTGCAGATCGGCAAAGGTGAACTTGTCGCCGCGGCGATCATCGCAAAGATGCGTCAGGGACAGACCGCTCTCATGCTCCACGGACTTCCAGGCCTTGTGGGCGACTTCGCCATTGGTCTCCGGAGACAGGGCAAGGATGGCATTGCAGACCGCGATGTCCTCGCCCAGAGAGGGCATGCCTTTGCTGATCCCCTCCTCCTTTACCGGGCCGTTCAATTCAACCAGGGATTCATACTCGGCCCGGGTGTCCCACTGATCGCCTTTGATGCCGTTGCCCAACTCCAGGAGCTTCGGTCCCAAGGCCGTAAATTTGCGGTAGGTATTGTCATAATCACGCACTACCAGCTTGATGTGGGGCATGGTCTTGCCAGGAATGGGTTCGCATTCGCCCCGTTTCCAATCCCTGATCTCCGTGGCCTGTCCCAGTTCGGCCGGCGTGTCGTGCATCAGCGGGGTAGCCAGGAGATCCGTGCGCGTGCCGAGATGCTTTTCCGCCAGAACGGAAAAAGCCTGGGCGATGGTTTTGAAAATCTGCCAGTCGCTGCGGCTTTCCCAGCCCGGATTTACCGCCTCCCCAAGGGGATGGATGAAAGGATGCATATCCGTCGTGTTCAGGTCGTTTTTCTCGTACCAGGTGGCGGTAGGCAGGATGATGTCCGAATAGGCGCCGGTGCTGTTGAGGCGGAAGTTGATGTCCACCATGAGGTCCAGCTTGCCGATGGGGGCTTTGTCCCGCCACTTGATCTCGCGGCTCGCCCGGCCTTCCTGGCCATCGCCAAAGACGCCGTTTTGGGCGCCCAGCAGGTGTTTCAGGAAGTATTCGTGCCCCTTGGCGCTGGTGCCGATCAGATTGCCGCGCCACACGAAAAGATTGCGGGGCCAGTTGACCGGATTGTCGGGGTCTTCGGAGGCGAACTGCAGCGCACCGCTCTTGAGCTGCTCGGCGACGTAGGCGCCCACCTCCCCCTCGCTGCGCTTGCCGGCCTTCGCCGCCTCCTCATAGAGATCGAGGGGATTGCGATTGAAATGGGGTGCGGACGGCAGCCATCCCATCCGCTCGGCGACCACGTTGTAGTCCACCAGACTATGCCCCCGATATTTACCCTTCGCGGTGGACGTGAGCAGGTCGTCCGCATCGACCCTCTCGTAGCGCCACTGGTCCGTATGCAGGTAAAAGAAGCTGGTGCCCGCCATTTGCCGCGCCGGCCGGTACCAATCAAGGGCGAAGGTGATGGGTACCCAGCCCGCCTGGGGACGCAGCGCCTCCTGACCCACATAATGGGCCCAGCCACCCCCCGATTGGCCCACGCAGCCGCAGAGATGCACCAGGTTGATGATGGAGCGGTAATTCATGTCATTGTGGTACCAGTGGTTGGTTCCCGCGCCGACGATGACCATGGACTTGCCATGGGTCTTGGCGGCATTGTCCGCAAACTCGCGGGCGGTGCGGAGCACGTCCGCGCGCGGGACACCGGTGATCCCTTCTTGCCACGCCGGCGTATAGGGTACCTCCGCATCCTCGTAGGAAGACGCCACGTTGTCCCCGCCCAATCCGCGATCCACCCCGTACTGGGCGATGAGCAGATCGAGGGTGGAAGCCACGAGGGCCTCCTCGCCGTTGGCGAGTTTCAGCTTGCGCACCGGCACCAGGCGGCTGAGCATATCCTTTTCGCCCGTTGCGAAGTGGGGGAAAAGGACCTCCGCCGTAGCGTCGTGATGCCCGGCGCAGGAAAGCTCCGCCTCGATTTCCTGGGCGGATGCCGCATCGCGGGGGAGGAGATTCCACTTGCCATGCTCGCCCCAGCGGAAGCCGATGGAACCATTGGGACAGACGAAGCCGCCGCTGCGGCTATCGTAGACCACCGTCTTCCATTCCGGGTTGTTTTCCTGGCCCAGTTCACCGGCGAAATCGCTGGCGCGGAGAAAGCGGTCGCTGACGTAGGTCTGCTTTCCCACCTTGCGCAGGAGCACTTGCATGGGCAGATCGGTGAAGCGGCGCGCGTAGTCCAGGAAATAAGGTTCCGGGCGATCGACATAAAACTCTTTCAGAACCACATGGCCCATGGCCATGAACAATGCGGCATCGGTACCCGCCCGGGCCGGCATCCACAGGTCCGCAAATTTGACGTATTCCGCATAATCCGGCGCCACCGCGACGACCTTTGTCCCCTTGTAACGCACTTCCGAGTAAAAGTGCGCGTCCGGGGTACGGGTCATGGGGAGGTTGGTGCCGGCCACAATGATATACGTGGAGTTGTACCAATCGGCGGATTCAGGAACGTCGGTCTGCTCGCCCCAGACCTGGGGGGACGAAGGAGGAAGATCGCAGTACCAGTCGTAAAAACTTAATGGTACACCGCCGATCAGATCCAGATAGCGGGCACCGGCGGCATAGCTGATCATGGACATGGCGGGAATGGGCGAAAAGCCGGCGATCCGGTCCGGTCCATGCGCCTTGATGGTATGAATATTGGCAGCAGCGATGATTTCCGTCACCTCTTCCCACTCGGTCCGGACGAAACCGCCCAAACCGCGCACGGCGGTATACCGGCGACGCTTCTCCGCATCCTGCTGGATGGCAGCCCATGCCTCCACGGGGTCCTTGCCGCTGGCCCGCTCCGTCCGGTAGATCTCCAGCAAGCGGCTGCGGATCATGGGATACTTGATCCGGTGGGGGCTGTAGAGGTACCAGGAATAGCTGGCGCCGCGCTGGCAGCCGCGCGGTTCATGGTTAGGCAGATCGGGCCTGGTGCGGGGATAGTCGGTCTGCTGGGTCTCGAAGGCCACCAGCCCGTTCTTGACATAGATCTTCCAACTGCAACTGCCGGTGCAGTTCACCCCATGGGTGGAACGCACGATCTTGTCAAAACGCCAGCGATTGCGGTAGCCGTCCTCCCACTTGCGATCATCTTCGATGAGAACGCCGTGGCCGCCGGAAAAGGGCTCACGCTTGGTGGTAAAAAACTTCAACCGATCCATGAAATGACTCATTGCAATACTCCTTGTGTTATCGCTGCGGCGGATATGCGCCGCTTTCCTTTCTCAGCCCCTGCGCCGGTCAACAATGGACTTCCGCCCCGCGACGGAAGTAATACCACCAAACGATGGCCATACAACCAATATAGAACATGATGAAGGCGTAGAGGGCGCCAGTGGGGCGGCCGGTGAGGGCGGTGGAAGCGCCGTAACTGAAAGGAATAAAAAACGCTCCGTAAGCCGCCACCGCCGAGGTGAAGCCCAGCACCGCCGCGGCATACATGCCGGGTTCCTTGGCTGTTTCCGCCTTTTCCCGCGACGCTCCCGCCCGCATCGCATCCCGTACGTGCACGGACAGGCAAATAATCGGAATCATGCGGAACACCGAGCCGTTACCGACGCCGGTGGTGGCAAAGAGGATCAGGAAGGCGCCCAGAAAGCCCCAAAAATTCCCCACGCTATGGGCATCGGGCATGAAGTGGATGACCCCGAGGGTGGCGGCGATCATGACCAGAAACGCCCAGAACGTGACCTTCGCGCCACTCAGCTTGTCGGCGAGCCAGCCGCCCACGGGCCTGGCCAAGGCACCCACGAGGGGGCCGAGGAAGGCGTACTGGGTGGGGTCTACCCGGGGGAAAAGCAGTTTGGTCAACAAGGGCAGGCCCGCCGAATAGCCGATGAAGGAACCGAAGGTGCCGGTGTAGACCAAACTCATCAGCCAGTTGTGCTTGCGCTTGAAGATCACCGCCTGCTCGCGGAAGGAGGAGCGGACCCCCTGGATATCGTTCATCCCCAGCCACGCCGCCCCGGCGGCCAAGAGGATGAACGGTAGCCAGATAAAGCCCGCGTTCTGGAGCCACAGGTGCCGCCCCTGACCATCGTGCAGCCACGCCTGGTGTCCGCCGCCCAAGGCGCCGAAGATGCCAAAGGTGATGACCAGCGGGGCGACAAACTGCATCAGACTCACACCCAGATTGCCGAGCCCCCCATTGAGCCCCAGGGCCAATCCTTTCTGCTTCCGGGGGAAGAAGAAACTGATATTGGCCATGCTGGAGGCAAAATTCGCCCCACCCAAACCGGAAAGGAGAGCCAATGCCGCAAAGACCCAATAAGGGGTGCCCAAGTGTTGCACGGCAACGCCGATGCCCGCCGCCGGCAACGCCAGCGACAGGGTGGCGAAGACGGTCCAGCGCCGACCGCCGAAGATAGGGACCATGAAGGAATAAAAGATGCGTAGCGTCGCCCCGGTAAGGCCGGGCAGCGCAGCCAGCCAGAAGAGTTGCGTTTCGCTGAAAGAAAATCCAACGCGCGGCAAATTGACTGCCACCACGCTCCAGACCATCCACACGGAAAACGCCAACATCAGGTTGGGAATGGAGATCCATAAATTGCGGTTGGCGATACGTTTACCAGCACTTTCCCAAAAGGCCGAATTCTCCGGTTCCCATTGCTGCAGGGCCTTGCCCGGACCAGTCCCGCCAACTTCCCTTGCCATCACCATGGCGTCACTCCTCTCGTTTTTCATCTGCCAACGGGTTTACACTGATCATTGTAGAGGCGAGCGGGGGAATAACCGCGTTTGCCACCCGCGATGAAACTATAGCATCGCCGGAAAGCATGGAAATGGCATAAAATGCCATTTTGGGGCGTGCAAAAAACTGAAGTACCTCTAAATAGGTAAAGATTAAAAAAACAACTGCTTGATATATCTACCTTTCGTGAGTATGGAAAGCAAATGGCAGAGAAAATGGCACGTTAGAGGTATCCCCAGCTTATCAATGCCGACCGGCGGGAGAGATACAGGATGGCAATATTGCAGCGTTATTCCCTACGCCTGCGGCTGGGGCTGGCCATGGCCCTGATCGTGGCCATGTCGCTGATGGGGATGGTCAGTTCCCTGGTCATCGCCAACCTCACGCAAGGGGCGGCCCAGGCCATCAACATGGCGGGTTCCCTGCGGATGCAGACCTATCATCTGGAGACCCTGATGCTGTCGGGCGACACGGGGACGACGCGGCAGGCGGTTGTAGCTGCGGATCGGCAATTCCAGAAAACGCTGGACGCCCCGCAGTTGACCGATAGCGTGTCGCAGAGCTTCGGTTCCGACACCCGTGAGAGATATTCAGAGGTTTCCCGCCGTTGGCAGACGGAAATGGAGCCCCTCCTCTTGACCTTCGCCCAGGGAAACGGCAGCGTGGCAACGGAACACTTTGCGGCCTCGGCACCAGCATTTGTGCAGGTCATCGACAGGCTGGTCACCGCCTTGCAGAACGATACGGAGGACAAGACCAGCCTCTTGCGCTTGATCCAGGGCGTGGGATTATTCACCACCCTGGTGGTGGTTTACCTGCTGTTCTGGGCCATGCATCGCGGCGTGCTCGATCCTCTCAACGAACTGCTGGCAGCCGCCAGGCGGGTGAGCACCGGGGATTTCAGTTATCGCTTGGCGCACGCCGGCGATGACGAGTTGGGCCAACTGGGACATGCCCTCAATAGGATGTCGGAAGAACTTTCCAAGATATACGGCCAACTGGAGCAGCGCATCCAGGAACGGACGGCCGAACTGGAGCAAAGCAACCAGTCCCTGGAGCTGCTATACAACGTGAGCAAGCGTTTGGCCGAGGCGCCGCAAGCAGTGTCCTCTTATCGCTATGTGCTGCAGGAAACGGAACGGCTCATGGGGTCCAGTCATGGGGTCATGTGCGTGGCGAAGCGGCATCCGGGAGGAACGGCCCTCATGCTGGCATCTTCGCCGGACCCCGAGGATGCGCGCTTGCACTTTTGTGCGCACTCCACCTGTCTCGACTGCCTGGGCGACGGCCATACCCATATCTGGCCACTGACCGGCCCGAAGAATCCGCTGACGCAAGTGCTTTCTATCCCCTTGCTGGAGCAAGGGCTCAATTATGGCACCTTGTCCCTGGCCATCGCCGACGGCGTCCATGTGCAGTCCTGGCAGATGCAAACCATCGAAACCGTTGGGCGCCATTTGGGCGTCGCTCTGGGGGTGGCGCAGCGGGCCGCCCAGGAGCGGCGCATCGCCCTCCTTGAGGAGCGCGCGGCCATCGCCCGCGAGCTCCATGACTCCCTCGCCCAGTCGCTGTCCTACTCGAAGATCCAGGTGGCGCGCCTGCGCGCTTGCCACCCCGACGGCAGCAATCCCCGCCTGGCAGACATCATCGAGGACCTCGGCGAAGGTCTCAACAGCGCTTATCGGCAGTTGCGGGAATTGCTCACGACCTTTCGCCTGCAATTGCCGGAAGGCGGCCTGGAGTTGGCCTTGCTGCAAACCGTGGACGAGTTCACGGCGAAGAGCGGGATCCCCATCGCCCTGAACGATCGTCTGTCCCATTTTCTGCTGAACGCCAACGAAGAAATCAACATCCTGCAGATCGTCCGGGAAGCGCTGGCCAATGTCGAGCACCATGCCCATGCCCATCGCGCCGAGGTGGCATTGTGGCTGGAAGATGGGCACGCTGCGGTGGTCCGCATCGATGACGACGGCGTAGGCCCGGATGCAAAGGGAGCGCCGGCCGGTCACTATGGATTGGCAATCATGCGCGAACGTGCCCAGAGTCTCGGTGGGATCTTGCAAGTGGAGCGCACCAAAGCAGGTGGAACGCGGGTAGAATTACATTTCACACCCGCTGCCTACGGAGGCGAACGGCAATCCGCCACCGGAACAGTCGCCGCCTCTGCGAGGGGGGTATCTTGAGCAAAAATCCATAACGAAGGGGAGCACCCCATGGACAAAGAACACCGGATCCTGGTGATTGACGATCACCCTCTTTTCCGCAAAGGGGTCGGCCAGCTTTTGGAGATGGACCCCAGCCTGAAACTGGTGGGTGAGGCGGCGACGGCTGCCGATGGCTTGGAACGCATCGCCGTCTTGCAGCCTGATTTGGTATTGCTGGATCTCAACCTGGGAGGGAAGAGCGGTCTGGATACCCTACGGGAGATTCATTCCCGATGGCCCGACATCCGGGTGCTGGTGCTCACGGTGTCCGACGCCGAAAGCGACCTGGCGGCAGCCTTGCAGGGGGGCAGTGTGGGTTATCTGCTCAAAGACATGGATGCGGAAGATTTACTTCTCGCCATCCGCCGCGCTTCGTGCGGGGAGATGGTGTTGAGCCCGCGCCTGACCAGCGTCCTCGGCCATGCCTTACGCCACCAGGCCGGGCATGAGGACGAAGAGGAGGGCGCCCTGACCGCGCGGGAACGACAAATCGTTCAGTGCATTGCCGAAGGCAAAAGCAACAAGGTGGTGGCCCGGGATCTGGGCATCGCCGAAGGCACCGTCAAGGTGCACGTCAAGCGACTCTTGAAAAAGATGCGCCTTCGTTCGCGGGTGGAGATCGCTGTTTGGGCGGTCGAGCATGGTTTCAAGGGCGGCGGAGAGTCGCATGGGGCCCATTAGCTTGGCCGGACGCGGACCCGGGCTCCGTCATTGGGAGACAAGCCGCAGCCCGTAGGAGCGGCCCGCGACCGGTTCCGGGTCGGGCCTCACGCCGGGACGTCCCTGGCCGGAATTTCCCCCTGCAGGAAGCGCAGCAGGTCCTGCACGGACCTGATCTGTTTGCCGAAGGGCAACGCAGCGGCGCCCCGAAAAAAGAGGCCCTGCTGGACATTTCCCCGTTGCGCCGCCGCCAACTGGGTCTCGATGCAAAACTGCCCTGCCGCCGGATTGCCGTCCTTGAATCCACAGTGGGTCAGGCATTCCGTTCGGCTGGGGCAACGGGCGCATTGCGGATCGGCCCGAGTCATCAATTCCTCCTCATGGCTCAGATAGCGCCGCAGCCAGGGGCTCATCACGGCCCGCGCAGGCAGACCGGCAGCGCTCATGAAGGTCATGATATCCGCGGGCTCGGCCTCTGCCAGAACCCGTTTGAAATTGTCATGGGCATCGCCTTCCTGGGTGACGGCGAAGGGGGTGCCGACCTGCACCCCCGATGCACCCAGGGCGAGCAGATCCTTGATGCGCTGGAAGGAGTTGATGCCCCCGGCGGGGATGATCGGGATCCGTGCCGCCGCCCCTCCGAGGCTGTACAGGAAGTCCCGGATGGCCGGCAGGACGGTGGCGAAATCGAAGCGGGGGTCATTGATTTCCGCCATTTGCGTAGCCCCGAGGTGACCGCCCGCATAGCGCGGATGTTCTATGACGATGGCATCCGGAAGGCGTCCACGCCGCATCCAGCGCCGCACCACGGCCTGGACCCCGCGCAGTTCCGAGAGGATGGGGATCAAGGCCGCACGGGGATAATCCACCGCCAGCTCCGGCAGGTCCAGGGGTAGTCCTGCCCCCATGACGATGGCATCGGCACCGCTTTTGAGAGCCTGAAGGACATGCTCCCGGTAGTGGGTGATGGCGCGCATGACGTTGACGGCAATGAAACCGTCCTTCCCGGCGATCTGGCGCGCCTCCTGAACCTCGCGGTCCAGGGCAACCAGGTTGGCACGGGCGGTGGCGTCCGGATCCCGCAAACGGCGCAGGGGCCGCATCAGATCCTCGTGCAAACGGCGCAGTTCCACGCTGGCGATGGTGCCCACGGCGCCCTCGGCCGCCACCGTTCCCGCGAGCCGGTGCGCGGAAACCCCGACGCCCATTCCGCCTTGAATAATGGGCAGCAGCGATCTACCCTTGATTTCCAGTACTGGCAGTTTGCTGGCCATGATGCCATTCTCCTCGGGGCCGTCAGCCCCACCTTCTCTTGTGCGCCAAGAGCGATTCAGCAATATGTTGCAACTGATTTTTCTGTAAATACTATCACAATATCCTATTGTAGTGTTTCACAAATGGCCATCCTATTCCTTGATCCTCGTCAAGGACAGGCCGGCTGGAGTGCTATGGGGTGCCCGCACCGGGCGAAGGCTTCACCGTTTTTCTCCAACGCCCGTCGCCCAAGGACCTGCCGGGATTGGAGGGCTTTCCTCATGGATGGTCGGCGAACCCGCTCCATCCCGGATCGACCCGCTTGGCGGGCTGATCTTGACCAGGATCAAGGATATTTTGATGATTTTGCTAAATAATACACTATATTATCATCATACAAGCAGGAGAGACGAACATGGAATCCCTAGGGGAGGCCAGGCAGTTCCGCCATGCTGCCGTTGTGTCAGGGAAGAAAGCGAAGTCTATCCCTTTGCGGCCGTGGCCGCGCAGGAGGAACCGGCATGAGTGAATACCGTGGTTGCGAACTGCCCGAGGACCTCTACTACGACCTGGATTATGTCTGGCTACGTCCGGAGGAGGACGGGACCCTCACCATCGGCGTCACCGATCCCGCCCAGACCATGTCGGGCCGCCTGCAAAAGGCCCGCATCAAGAAAGTGGGCACCCACCTGGACGACGGCCGCCATGTCGCCACCCTGGAGAGCGGTAAATGGGCCGGCGGCGTGCCGGTGCCCTTTGCCGGAGAGGTGATCGCCCGCAACGACATCCTGCTGGAAGACCCGCACTTGATCAATGTCGACCCCTACGGAGACGCCTGGATCGCCCGCCTCCGGCCCGACGAGCCGGGCCGGGCACTGCTCCGCCTGCACACCGGTCCCGCGGCCCTGGCGGCCCTCCAGTCCTGGATCAAGCGCTACGATGTGCAGTGCATGCGCTGCTCCGACTGAGCTGCGCCAGGAGGCGAGGCGTGTCCGCCACCCCGAAAGAACGTCGCAGTGCCTGGTCCCTGGCCATCCTGCTGGGGGTGGTCATCACCATCACCCTGCAGATCTTCAGCGGCATCGCCATGGCCCTGGGCTGGATGTCTCTGCTGCCCTTCCACGTCGAGGACGGCATGGCCGCCGCTCTCTTCATCCTGCTGGAATGGCTTTGGCTGGCGGGCACCCGGCCGGGCCGACGCACCCTCCGGGACCTCTTCCCGACGGGTCAGCGCTGGCGCGCGGCGGGCCGGCAGTGCCAGGGCATTTTCCTGGGGCGCCCGACGCCCGCGCTCAACACCATCGTCGAAGGGGCCTTCCTCCTCATTGCCACCCTGGCGGTGCTCCTGGGTCTGCTCCTGGTATTCACCGCGCTTCCCGCGCGTTTCCCCCTCCTTCTTGCCGGCCACCGCGCGCTGGCCGGGCTGCTGGCGCTGCTCTGGATCATCCATCTCCTCCTGGCCCTTCATGCTGCCCTGGCCCGACGCGCAGAGGCACGGAAATGCTAAAACCCATGGCTGGCCAGTTCGAGAAATGGACGATGCTCACTCTGCGGTAAAGTTTCCGTTTTTCTTGATCTGGATCAATGAATACCGTAGCGATTTGATCAACTATAGATCACGGCTGTTTCACCGTGACCCATTGCCAGAGGAGGAATATCATGACCACAGTTATCCCAGCCCAAGCCCATTTACACCTGCGCGCCGACGCCACCTATCCCTTTGATGCCCGCGGCGTGGCCAAACGCTTCCGCCATGCCGCCATCATCGGGGCCCTGGATGCCCTGCAAAGAGGAGAGGCCATGGAATTCATCAACGATCACGACCCCCTGCCCCTCCTCGATCAGCTACGCAGCCGCTATGGTGATCGTATCGATTGGGCCTATCTGGAGCGTGAGCCGCGGATGGTGCGGATCCGCTTCAGCAAGAAGGGTTAAGGTCTGATCCGGCAAAGGGTCGCAAGGGCGGCCCCGAGGAGCGACATCGCCATGCAATTGTTTTCCACCGCCCCCGGCTTTGACGACCCCATTGGACTCCTGCTGGCTTGCCACGGCCGGATATTGGGCCATTGCGAAACACTGGAGCGCCTGCCCGGGCATCTCGCCGCCCACGGCCCCAATGACGAGGCCCGGCAGGCCGCCGGGCGCATCCTCCGCTATTTCCATACCGCGGCGCCCCTGCACCATGCCGACGAGGAGGAAAACCTCTTCCCCCTCCTCGCCGCCCATCCCGACTTTCCCGAGAGCCTGCGCGCGCCCTTGCAGAACCTCGGCGCCCAGCACGGCGTCCTGGAAGCCGCCTGGGGGGAGCTCGCCGGGGGTTTGGAAGCCGTCGTCGCCGGCCGCCCGGCCGCCCTTTCCCCGGAACTCTTCATCACCATGCATCGCGCCCACATCGCCCTCGAAAACGGCGAGATCTTCCCGGTGGCCGCCCGCTTGCTGACAACCGACACCTTGGCCGGGATCGGCACCGCCATGCGGGCGCGCCGTCCAGGAGCGGAGCCATGACCCACGTCGTCACCGAAGCCTGCATCCACTGCAAATATACCGATTGCGTTGTGCCCTGCCCGGTGGACTGCTTCCACGAGGGGCCCAACTTCCTGGCCATCGACCCGGATGAATGCATCGACTGCACCCTATGTGTGGAAGAATGCCCGGTCCATGCCATCTACCGCGATGTGGACCTCCCGGATGGACAGGAAGTCTTCCTGGAGATCAACGCCCGGCTGATCACGCACTGGCCGGTGATCGTCCAGAAAAAACCCGCCCTTCCCGAGGCGGAACACTGGGCGCAGGTCGAACAAAAACGCCACCTGCTGGAGGAGTGAACGATGGGAAGCCCCTGGTCCGAGATGCCCGAACTCCCTGCAGAGGTCCAGGAATATCACCGGATGACCGCGCCGACGCCATTGCATTGAGTCCGTAACCTGCTGGTAAAACGGTGGGCCTTCCTGCACGGGGTTCCTTCGCCGTGGCAACACCGTATTTCCCAATTTCTCTACGGCATCAGGGCGATCTGCTCCAGACCCAGGGTCTCCGGAAAGCCGAAGAGCAGGTTCATGTTCTGCACCGCCTGCCCCGCTGCCCCCTTCACCAGGTTGTCGATGACCGAGAGGACCACCACCTGCCCCGGCCGCGGCTGGTGGACGGCGATGCGGCAGGTATTCGCGCCGCGCACCGAGCGCGTGGCCGGATGGCTGGCGAAGGGCAGAATATCCACAAAGGGCTCCCGGCCATAATGCTCGGCAAAGATCGCCTGGAGGTCGGCGTCGCTCAGCGCCGAACGCAAGCGCCCATAGAGGGTGGCGTGAATCCCCCGAATCATGGGCATGAGGTGCGGGGTAAATTGCAAGGTGAGGGGTGCCCCTGCCAGCAGGGAGAGTTCCTGCTCGATCTCGGGACGGTGACGGTGACCGCTAACGCCATAGGCATGGAGGCTATCCGCCGCCTCCGGCAGGATCAGGTTGACCTTGGCTGCACGCCCGGCGCCGCTGACCCCTGACTTGCAGTCGGCAATGAGCGTCTCGGGGTCCAGCATCCCCGCCGCCAGCAACGGGGCATAACCCAGGATCACGGCCGTGGGATAGCAGCCCGGGTTCGCCACCAGGCGCGCCCCGGGGATATGGGCCCGGGTCGTCTCCGGCAAGCCATAGACGGCATCGCCAAGGGCATCGCTGGCGCGATGGGCCATGCCATACCACTGGGCGAAGGCGGCGCTATCGCGCAGGCGAAAATCGGCGCCCAGATCGATCACTCGCACCCCCTGCGCCAACAGTTGCGGGACCATGTCCATGGCCACCCCATGGGGCGTGGCAAAAAAGACCAGGTCCATGGCCGCCAAGGCACCCTCGTCCGGGCCGCTGAAGGTCAGATCACAATGGCCGCGCAAGTTGGGAAAGAGACTGTCCACGCGCGTCCCCGCCTCGGCGCGCGAGGTAATCAAAGCCGGCTCGACCTCCGGATGGGCCGTCAACAGCCGTAACAACTCCATGCCCGTATAACCGGTACCGCCGACAATCCCCACCCGTATCATGTCCTATGACCTCCCATTGGCGTACACAACAAAGCCTGGCCTCATCCTGGATTCGGCCGTTGGTCGCGGCAAAACCCCTCCGCCACCGGCCGGGGCTAAGACAAAAAAGCCGCCCGAAGGCGGCTGCTCTAGCTCGTAGCCCGATACGCTTAGCGTTTGGAGAACTGGTGACTACGCCGTGCCTTGTGCTTGCCCACCTTCTTCCGTTCCACTTCGCGGGCGTCACGGGTGACAAAGCCGGCGGTCCGCAGGGGGCGGCGCAGGGCTTCGTCATAGGCCATGAGGGCGCGGGTGATGCCGTGGCGGATGGCGCCCGCCTGACCGCTGGCCCCGCCGCCGCTGACGTTGACGAGCACGTCAAACTGACCGGTATGACCCGTCAGCTCCAGGGGCTGCATCACCACCATGCGCGAAGTCTCGCGACCGAAGTATTCCTCCAGCGAGCGCTTGTTGATCTGAATCCGCCCGGCACCCCGCCGCAGGTAAACGCGGGCTGTGGCACTCTTGCGGCGACCGGTTCCGTAATATTGTTCCATAGGATCTTGCCTTATATCTGCAGGGGCTGGGGCTGCTGGGCGCTATGCGGATGATTGGCACCGGCATAGACCTTGAGCTTCTTGAACATGCTACGTCCCAGGGAATTCTTGGGCAGCATCCCCTTGACGGCGATCTCGATCACGCGCTCGGGATGCGTTTCCATCATCTTGGCAAAAGAAGCGCTCTTGAGATTGCCCACGTAGCCGGTGTGGTGATGGTAGATCTTGTCCCGGGCCTTGTTACCCGTCACAGCGATCTTGTCCGCGTTGATGACCACCAAGTAATCACCGGTGTCCACATGCGGCGTAAATTCGGGCTTGTGCTTGCCCCGCAGGCGCCGCGCCAGCTCTACAGAAAGGCGGCCAAGAACTTTGTCCGTGGCATCCACCACGTACCAGTCCCCCTGCACTTCATGGGACTTGGCGGAATAGGTCTTCATCACGACACTCCGGCTTCTGGTTTTTACTTGAGGGGCGAGAGATTAGCGAGGGCGGGACCTGTTGTCAAGGCACAGGCGCGCCGTGTTAGCCCAAAGCAGTAATGTCCCCTTTGTCCCATTCTAAAATGTCCCCTTTTCTGGATCGGGGGCACGGTGGCAGAGGAGTTCGTGAAGATGAGTCGGCGGGAGGTGGATCGGGCGCTGGTCATCCAGCAGGTGGTACAGCGGCAAATCCGGCAGCGGGAGGCGGCATCCCGGCTGGGGGTGAGCATCCGCCAGATCAAGCGGCTCGTGCAGCGCTGGCAGGTGGAAGGGCCGTCGGGGCTGGTGTCCCGTCGCCGCGGGCAGCGGCCTAATAACGCTTTTTCACAAGCCATGCGCCAGGAGATTCTGGATCTGGTACGCAGCCACTATGCGGACTTCGGCCCAACGCTGGCCGGTTCATCCCCACGGGTGTGGGGAACGCCCCCACTTCCCGGCGATGCAGTCCGCCTTGAGCGGTTCATCCCCACGGGTGTGGGGAACGCCAATCCTGTCTTGTCGTATGAGCAGGCCGTTTCGGTTCATCCCCACGGGTGTGGGGAACGCTTCTGGTTTGTTTTTCTTCTTTTGGTCTGGGCCGGTTCATCCCCACGGGTGTGGGGAACGCTATAGGATCGGTAAAACTAAAAGCACAAGCTGCGGTTCATCCCCACGGGTGTGGGGAACGCTGCGGATGATATTCCAGGTCGTTATTATTTCCCGGTTCATCCCCACGGGTGTGGGGAACGCTATCGAGCACAAAAAAAGCCTTTCCGAATTGACGGTTCATCCCCACGGGTGTGGGGAACGCGCGCGTTATCCATTAATCAGTACACATCAAGACGGTTCATCCCCACGGGTGTGGGGAACGCCTTACGCGGCGCCAGGCGAACAGGGCCTATGGCGGTTCATCCCCACGGGTGTGGGGAACGCTTTCGAGATTTGCTTTGCGATAGCGGAGAACTCGGTTCATCCCCACGGGTGTGGGGAACGCTCACGTCTTCGGGCGTGTCCTCCGCCTCCAGTCGGTTCATCCCCACGGGTGTGGGGAACGCTCAACTGACGGGCGTCACGGCCTCTGTTTCGTCGGTTCATCCCCACGGGTGTGGGGAACGCGTATGCACGGATACGATGCTTGTGACCGGTAACGGTTCATCCCCACGGGTGTGGGGAACGCGGCACCATCAATGGAGTCAACAAATGGGCCGTCGGTTCATCCCCACGGGTGTGGGGAACGCTGGGTAAGGCGCATCCGGGCCATCACTGATTGCGGTTCATCCCCACGGGTGTGGGGAACGCTGATAAAAGCCAACGAAAAAACCGGTAATATTCGGTTCATCCCCACGGGTGTGGGGAACGCAGCGGTAACGCGCTACCAGTGCAAAATGCCTCCGGTTCATCCCCACGGGTGTGGGGAACGCTCCATTTCCATTTCCATTTCCATTTTCGTGTCCGGTTCATCCCCACGGGTGTGGGGAACGCTACGAGCGCATCGCGTATTATGTCGCGCAATTCGGTTCATCCCCACGGGTGTGGGGAACGCGATGGCCTCCTCCGTGCTCAACGAACCTGTCGCGGTTCATCCCCACGGGTGTGGGGAACGCAGTATCGCCAAGCGCGGCTAGTGGTTTGGGGGCGGTTCATCCCCACGGGTGTGGGGAACGCAGCAGCCGGCGAATGACGTAAAACTGGGACCGCGGTTCATCCCCACGGGTGTGGGGAACGCCTGCCCTGGCACGTCCGCGGTGGCTATCGTGGCGGTTCATCCCCACGGGTGTGGGGAACGCAGGTCGTCAGTGTGATGTCCATGGCAAATCTCCGGTTCATCCCCACGGGTGTGGGGAACGCGGGTGGGGTTGGTCACAGCTTTGTCCACGCGACGGTTCATCCCCACGGGTGTGGGGAACGCGGGATGCGCGTAGAGAGCAACGCTGATGGTCACGGTTCATCCCCACGGGTGTGGGGAACGCCTGGACGTGTAGTCCGCCCAATAGACCGGAGGCGGTTCATCCCCACGGGTGTGGGGAACGCCGTTGTAACGCAGTAGGGATTTTGGGCCTTGACGGTTCATCCCCACGGGTGTGGGGAACGCGCTTTGGGTATTGTTTATGTGCCGCGTATAATCGGTTCATCCCCACGGGTGTGGGGAACGCTATTGATACTCTAATCGAAGCAAGTTCGATAACGGTTCATCCCCACGGGTGTGGGGAACGCTAATTTGTCGTTTTGGCTACACGTACCGTTTGCGGTTCATCCCCACGGGTGTGGGGAACGCTGACTCCGCCATCGTACCGCCTGTCGCGATGGCGGTTCATCCCCACGGGTGTGGGGAACGCGCCTCGATAAATTTCTACATTAACTAATTCACCGGTTCATCCCCACGGGTGTGGGGAACGCGCCTCCAGCACATCGAGATAGGATTTCGCCAGACGGTTCATCCCCACGGGTGTGGGGAACGCTAGCGTGATGTCCATGGCAATCTCCTTGCTTACGGTTCATCCCCACGGGTGTGGGGAACGCTGGCCCAGGTCCGGGCCGACGAAAATATCCGCCGGTTCATCCCCACGGGTGTGGGGAACGCAACTCGTATCCGTGGATGTTCATGTCGAGCTCCGGTTCATCCCCACGGGTGTGGGGAACGCGCGAGTCAATCGCCTGCATCCGACCCTGAGCACGGTTCATCCCCACGGGTGTGGGGAACGCCGCATAGCAGCGGTCACAGGTGCGTATGGGCGCGGTTCATCCCCACGGGTGTGGGGAACGCCGGTTGGCGGGGGAATCCTGGGAGCCCCTACCCGGTTCATCCCCACGGGTGTGGGGAACGCGTGCCCGGTAACCTCTCCGTATGCCAGCACCACGGTTCATCCCCACGGGTGTGGGGAACGCTCCATATAGTAAGATACGCCGTGGCCGTAAGGCGGTTCATCCCCACGGGTGTGGGGAACGCCTGTATGGACTCACCAGTCGCGAGCATTCTAGCGGTTCATCCCCACGGGTGTGGGGAACGCCTGGCCCACCATGTCGGGCGTGATCGTGACCCGCGGTTCATCCCCACGGGTGTGGGGAACGCGTAAACGAAGAAATGCGCTGGAAGGATTATTTCGGTTCATCCCCACGGGTGTGGGGAACGCTGTTTCATCTTGACTAAGTATTGTCCCATTCACGGTTCATCCCCACGGGTGTGGGGAACGCTTCCACGAGCGGGTTTCTGGCGGATTCATTCCGCGGTTCATCCCCACGGGTGTGGGGAACGCCGAGCACAACCAGAGTTTGCAGCGGGGGGAGACGGTTCATCCCCACGGGTGTGGGGAACGCGGGGCATGGGTCCAGGTTCCGCCGCCCCTGGCCGGTTCATCCCCACGGGTGTGGGGAACGCGTTTTCATCCGTTGTAGATAATCTTCATATCGCGGTTCATCCCCACGGGTGTGGGGAACGCACTTCTTCCTTCTCTTTGAAATACCATAGGTTTTCATGTGGCCGGAATTCTACCAACATTTTCGGCCTGGTGCAGGCGGCGAATCGACCCCTTCGCCTGCCCTGTTGTGAGACTTCCTCCCAAGCTATTAAAGAGCGGTACCCTCATCGGCGGGCAAGAAGGAGACCAGTTTGGCCCCATCCATTTCCACCGGGGTACGGCGATTCGCCCCAAGGGTCACGAAGTCGAAACCCGCCTCGTTATTGGTTCGCCACGCCATCACCGCATTGCCATCCTCTATTCCGGCTTCGACCTGACTCCAGATGTAACCGCGCACTTTGGCGGAATAATTTCCGACATAGACTCCGGCCCGTATTTCCAGCAACCATACGGCAAGCCGGCCGCGCAGCCTGGGAGGGGCATTCTCAAGCACGATGACCAGCATCGCCCAGGCTTTTCGGGTTTGGGATCGCGGGGGGAACCGCCTCTTCAGGCGGCGTCGGAGGAGCGATCTCACCCGCTGCAAGGATATCTTCGATGGTCGGGATGATCCGCTCCAGGAGTCGCGTTTCCCGGAATACATCGCGGCAACCCAGGCGCACCGCCTGCTCCGGTTGGGGTGTTTTTTTTGCCGCGACGCGAAAAGCCACCGGAACGACGGTCTGGAACTTGAAGACATCGGCAACATCGTAAACAAAAGAGAGTGGCTTGCCGGTATGGATAAAACCGACGGCGGGGGCGTAACCTGCCGCCAAAACCGCGGCTTCCGTCACACCATAAAGGCAAGCGGTTGCAGCGCTCAGACAGCGGTTGGGAACATCCGCCCGGTCCCATTCCTGGGTGTCGTAGTTGCGGGCTTTCCACGCGACACCGTATTTGGCAGCCAGCCGTTTGTACGTCTCACGAACCCGCACACCCTCGATGCCCCGGAGTTGCTCGACGCTCCGCCGGCTAGGCGGCTCCTCGCCAAAGCGAATGGCGTACATCTTGCGCACCACTTTGAGCCGTGCAGCATCATCCAACGCAAGTTTGGCTTGGTAGAGTAGCCGGTCGGAGCGGGCACCTCCGGGTTGGCCCGAGGAATAAAGTCGAACGCCGGCTTCCCCCACCCACACCAGCAGTGTGCCCACACGAGCTGCCAGCGCCGCAGCGGCGTGGGATACGCGGGTTCCGGGTTCGAGCATCAGGCAGGCCACGCCCCCCACAGGAATGTGGGTACGCACGCCGTTCTTATCCACCACCACGAAGGCCCCGTCCAATACGTCGAGATGCCCCTTCTCGACAAATAAAATGGAGAGGCGCTCTTTGATGGCGATGGGTTTGAGCGGTGGAAGCAGTTCTGCCATGGAAAGTGCTCTTCAGCGTTCGCCGAATCGGCGAAGCAGTTGATCGACCAGTGCCTCGGGCAAATAGTAGCCGCCGGCCATCAACCTTTCGACAGGAATGGCGATGCGGGCAAGCAAGCCTCTTTCCTTGAGCAGCGCCAACATGCCCAAAGTGCCGATCACATCGAGCCCCAGTGCTTGAGACGCCATGCGCCCCTTGCGTTCGTCGATCAGGACTGCTGCATGTTCCTGCAACGCCAGGGCGATAGCCAGCGTTTCGCCGGGATCAAGGCCATAGGAAGAAACTGCATCGACGGTGGTCGGGATGTCCGCAATGACTTCAAACACGCCTGCCGCCGCTGCCGCCTTCAGCATCCTTGCATCGGCCAGTTCGCCTTTACGGGTCACCTCGACGTACACCACCTCGGGCACCCACAAGGCGTGAAAGCAGGAGCGGGACTCACGCAGCAATTCCAGCCGCGCCAGCGCGATCAACGGCCCGCTGTCAGCGACCAGCAAACCGCTCAAGGTTGTCCAGCTCCGCTTTCAACTCCTCGGTGGAATAGCGCACGACAGGGATATGCAGCGCCCCGAGGTGATCGATCATTTCGCTCTGGGAAATGCCCGCGATCCGCGCCGCCCCTTCCAGCCCCACCAAATCTTGATCGAACAATTTCACCGCCAAGGCCAGCTTGGCCCCATGGGTCAGCAGGGTTTCGTCCACCGGTAGCGCAAACAGCAGGGGACGGCCCTGATCCACCACCAGCGCGGCCTCGCCGCGAGCGGCATCTCCCACCAAGCGGTCAGGCGAGGATTTCAGATCTTCAACAGTCAAGGTATCCATAGGCCCTCCTCAGGATTCTAGCTGCAAGTATCGGCTCAAATGCGGCGAACCAGCAATAGACCGCAGCCGAAGGCCTTGGCGGGGCCGATGCCACCTATCAAAGCATTCAGAAAACGGCTGGAGTCAATTACGCGGAAATGACCCTCGAAATCCAGCGTGGAAAGTGCGATGCCCTTGCCATTCCGCTGCCGCCATGTACGATAACCATCTACCCGTAGGTCGGCGTCACCGCACTGCACGCCAAGGCGTTCTTGGCGGTCCCGAAACCAGCAGGCGCCGGCCTCGTAAGCTACCTGGGCCAGTGTCGGGCGGGCGTCTCCGGGCAAATTCTTCCAGCCCATGCGCTGTTTGGCATCCATCACCACATCGTGGCGCCGACCGCGCTCACCCGCCGTATGCCGCGTTACGGTGGGATTGCCCCGTAGTTTGAAGGCCAAGCGATCTCCAGCTTGGATGTTCGGCGTATAGCGCTTCGCCTCAACCTGCCACAGATCTTGCCGGTCTTGCGGACATTGCGCGGAAAGCACGTAGAACACAGGTAGACCGTCCTGCTGCTCGGCGCGGAACAGGAAGGGCGCCGGCTGGCCGGCCCTCGCCTCCTTCGGCGGCAGATGGAACAATCGACAGAGGGCCTGGTGCTGACCGTAAGAGTCGAGATCGCCCAGACCCGCCATTTGCTTGTAGCCGATCTCGGGCTTAGGCGTAATGCGGGAAAGCCAATGACCGGCGGCATTCATGGGCGGCCTCCCAGGTGGGCACGGTGTTCGGTGCGCACCGCGAACTGCCAGCGGCGGCGAGAGGTGGGCTGGTCGCGGCGGCTATGGCTTTCCTGGGCGTCAAGGGCCGTCTGGGCGTCGATGTCCCATAGCATCACGGGGTGGACCTCGCGCAACCACGCATGGGGGCGCCACTCCTTCCAGAAACCTTCCAGACTATCGGCCATGGCAGCCAGGCTCACGCCCGCCAAGGCGGTTTCCACGTTGGGCGCTCTGAGCCCCCGGGGCGCCAAGGGTAACGCCAAGGGGCAGGACTTGCGGCCCAAGTAGAGCGGAAAGACTGGCGCCAGCAGGCCATCCCGCAATGCGTTCAACTCGTGGGGCGCTCCGACCCGCGCCCACAGCGCGACGGCGCAGAAGGCATCCTGGCGGTATTCGCGGCGGGAGAGGATGGTGTTGAGGTCATGCCGCGCCACGCGAGTGAGTTCATCCCGGCGGGTAGGGAAGACCATGCGGTTCTTGCCCTTGCCGGACGAAGGCACCTGTGCGGTGTGATAGTCGGACAGCGGCAAGCCGGGATACTCCACCTTCACCGCAAGCCCATAGCCATCGGCCAGCGCCGCATGGGCGTCTTCCCAAGCCTGGCGGTCAGACTCGTTGTCGGCAGTGTCCGGCCGGCGTAAGCCCAGGGCTGCCGCCACAAGGCCCAGGATGGCGGACTTGGTCGGCGTGAGCGCCGAAGGGCGCGTCTCCCCGACGGCGATGTCGCCCCACGCGGCCAGCGGCCCGTAGAGCTGGAAGACGAGGTAATCCCGCATCACACACCTCCGCAATCCGCGGCGAAGTCCAGCAAATCCTTGAACGAGCCCTCGGCCTTGTCCGGCAGGGCAAGGAGCTTGCGGCTGGCGAGGGATTGGCCGTCATAATACACTTGGTCCAAGTTATCCCGCATGGACTCCAGGGCCTGCACCGCATTGGCGAGCATGCCGTCACCGTAGTCGTTCACCGGCTTCATGAAGGCCAGGGACAAGGCGCGGGGTTGGCGGCCGCCCTTCTCGGCCAGGGCGTAATAGGCCCAGGCCCGACTGGCGAAGCTGTTCTGCTTGCCGGTGGGGGCCACGGTGGCGGCGGCCTCGGTCAGCGCCTGGATGGTCTTGCCCGCCAGCTCGTCACCAAGCTGTGCGCGCAGGGCATCGCAGTTCACGCAGATGTAGCTGTAGAACAGCCCGGCGCCGAAGCCCTGCTCGCCCATGTGGGCGGAACCAGCATCCTCCTCGCGGGTATTGAGGTCGTCCACGGCGGTGAAGAAGTCGTCCTCCACGGCGGCACGGTGGACGGTGATGGCGTGGGCGACCTGGCAGGCGGCTTCGACGTTGAATTTGGGGCTGGAGGCAAGCATTCGTCCAAACAGGGCCAAGTCCGCTGCGCCACCAGCATCCTCAACCTTGATGGTTTTGAGTTGTTCGGCAGTGGGTGCCTTGCCGTTTTCCCGGAGAATCACAATGAGTTCGTCGAGTGCCTTGATCTCATCTTTGGAATAGAACACCACCTGTTCGCTCTTGAGCGTTTCCTTGCCGACGTTGGACCTGGCGGCTTTTTTCTTGCCCTTCTTCCCCTCTTCCCCATCGTCAGGCTGAGCACCTTCATCGTCGCCTTCATTACCGCCCTTGCCTTTCTTGTCCACGTACTCTGCCGCAATCATCCAAGCCCACTCGGCAGCCTTCGGCTCGGGTACCTTGTCATCCGAATCGGTGCCAGGGGCATTCGGCCCCAACAATTCCGCCAGCGATGCGCCACTCAGCAGCGCATCCCGGACAAGACGTCCGAGTTCTTTGGAACGAATTCCAGTCTGGCCAGCTACCGCCTCTTGAAAAATGTCCGACGTGCGCCACGCCCGCTTGAGGCTCTGACTGGAGACGCGCAGCCGGGGCACACCACCCATGACGGCGGTCTTGGGGCGGTTGAGGTCGTCGCGGTTGAGACAGGCGGGCGGGTAGGCGGTGAGCAGGTGCAGTTGCAGGAAGGTGGTCATGGTTGTTCTCCATTTGAAAGCGGTCAAAGAGGCGCGGCGTAGTAGTCGTAAGCCATCTGGCGGCGGGGGTCGTTGGGGCGTTTCTCGTCCATGGGCGTCCAGTGCCAGACCACAGTGGCGAGATCGGCGAGGTTGGCATGGCCGTCGAGCAGGGCCAGCGCCCGGCGCAGAATGGGCTCGAAAAGCGTTTCTACATCGTCACAAGCCAGCAAGCTGCGCATGCGCAGTTCAGCCACTGTCGGCGCATTGCCCCCAGCCTTGGGGCGGCCCATGCGGGTGGCTAGGGTATCGGTGGTTTCGCTCTTGACCCGTGCTGCCAGCCCAGCGATGGCGGCCAGCTTGGGATAGCGCGGCTCCGCGATACCACAGCCTGCCCGGCGCAGCTCGCGCAGCAGACGATGGAAGGCCGGCGAGAGCATCACCGCGGTGAGCGTACCAGCCCGGCGCAGGGCGGCGCGCTCGCCCCGGTCGTGTTCCAGGTCCTGCCACCAGGCCCGCAGCACGGAGTAGGAAGGGTGATCTGGCTTGCCCCGGGGGAAAGGGTTTTCGAGTTTGTCGTTCATGTAGGTCTCCTCGAAAGATCAGGCAGCGTTGCGGGTGGGTTGGGGGAGGCCTAGGAGTTCGCGCAATTTCTTGCTGGCCAGGGCCTTAGCGAGATCGTTGCGGGCGGTCGCCAGCCGACGGGGATCAACGGCATCGAAGTCACCGGCTTGAACGTAGTGATCGAAGAGGGACAGGGCGGCGGTGCGTAAAACAGTCCGCCAACTTTCTATCACCGGCACTTCGGCTTGAGGCACAGAAAGCCCCGCGCGCAAACGCTCGGCGTGCTCGTAGAAGGTGACTTCGGTGACGGCCCAGAAATGGGCCTGGACGAAGGACAGGTCACCGCGCGCATCGGCACCACCCAGCAGCGCGTCCTTGACCCGGCCGCGCAGCACGTCCGCCACCCAATCGGCGCCCTGGATCAGATGCTCCACCAAGGCCTTGAAGATGGAATCCATGCCCTCCGGCACGGTCAGCAGCGGCATGGTGGCGTCGTACCAGCAGCGGGCCTTCATGTTGTCCATATCGAAACCAAAGGCCCAGAGTCGCCCGTCTTCTTGTGACTGTGCTCGGAAGCGTTCAACGACCTTAGCCGGCCGGCGTGTCCCATCCGCACTGTTCTCGATCACACCCAGCCAGTGCCGATAGCCGATGCCGCCGGGTTGGGGGTGGATGGGATTCGGCCGAGCTTCCTTCACATAATGGGGGCTTAGGGGATGCTCGAAACCCTGGTAGTTGACCCCATAGTTATGGGTGACAAAGTGCCGGTAAACCTTTGTGGATGCTGTTCCGCAGAGATCGCAGAGCGCTTGTGCCGGTAGATCCTCGGCCAACAATCGAATACGGCGAGGCATTGCCCAGAACTGCTGGTCAGGGTGGACGTCCACGGGCGTGGTAATACCGGCCGGTGGCTTGGCCTCACTGATGCGAGTAGGTGCTAGCCAGGGAAAACGATCCGCCTCGCCATCTTTCCCTCCCTCACCCCCCAGGTAATGCGCCGTATCGAGTATGTTGAGCCAACAGGTTTCCCACAAAGTCTTGCCCAACACTAAGGTGGTGAGCGGCCCACCGCCGCGCAACCCTGTGCGATAGCCCTTGCCGCCGGAAGGCGCATTGGTCTGCAAACCGAATAGAGCAGTTGCCACACATGCGGGGCATAGCCGGGCAACACCATTGCGTTTAATGAAGTGGTCCTTGTTCTGCTCCAGCGTGTTTTCGCCAGGCGCATCGACCAAGAGAGCGGCGATTTCCAGTTCATTGGTCAGTTCCGCCGGGCTGTAATCCTGCATGAAAGCCATCTTACCTTCTAGGTCGAAGGCATGGGCCACGGCAGCGAACCGACCGCGCAACTCGTCAGGGGTAGGCGCTTCCCGCCGCCACTTGCGCCAGGTGAACACGTCCGGTGGCGCGCAAGTGGTTTGCAGCAGGCCGATCAGAAACTGCGTCAGCGCCCCGTCGAAATCCGGCCTGGGCGAAGCCACGGCGATGATAGGGTTGATGGCGATGCCTTCCGTGATCTGCCACGGGGCGATGGTCTCCCGGCTGCCATCCGCCCGCCGGACGGGTATCCAGGGGTCATAGGTCAGATTCATCCTCCACTCCTTTCTCAATGGTGAGTCCGCATACCGGCGAATAGATGACGTGGATGTCGTTGCCCCCGGCGTTCAGGGCGTGGCCGCGCCAGGTGTCGTCAACTGGGCGCAAAGCGACGACGACCACGTAGCGGCCTTCGTCGGACATGGCTTGCCTGGCCGCCGCGATGAGGGCGCCGTCACGCGGGCTCTCGGCGGCGATGAGGCGGCGTGGCACAGTAAGTTCGGAGAGCGCCCAGGCGATGCCGGCATCCACCTCCGCCCAAGGGAGCAAAGCATCTTCAGCCACGCGGGCCAGCCGCACCCGTACCGTAGCCTCGCCCAGGCGGGTGGGCGCTTCGCCCTCGTCCTGCCAGATCAGGCTGGTGGGGGTGTAACCCTCGTCGAAGTTGAGCAGGTTGCCGCGCGCCGCGCCCCGGTCGGCGCGGCAGGCGCCGTCGGCGGCATCGGCCACAGCCTGGAGACCTTCCGGCAATTCGTCGAAAGCCGCGTCGCCATACACCGCCTCGATCATTGCCCGCGCCTGCCGGGGCACCTCGAAGCCGCCCTCCTCCGCCAACCAGCGGGCGGTGAGCCAGAGCTTGCCGTGGTCGGGATAGACCTTGCCGGTCTTGGGCAGCAGGCCCTTGATCCATTTGGCATCGGCTTCCGGGACGGGGACCGGGGCAAGCACGGCGAGTCGGGCGCCGCCTCGGCCATCCGGCGTTTCGGCCGGGACACGGTTTCCCAACACGTCACGCCGGTGGCGTTGCAGGCGGCCGGCGCGCTGGATGAGCAAGTCGATGGGGGCAAGGTCGCTCACCATGTCGTCGAAGTCCACATCCAGGGATTGCTCGACCACCTGGGTGGCGATGACCAACCGACCGCGCCGGGTGTCCGAGCTGCTGTCCGGTCCGAAGTCGGCCAGCAGGCGTGCGCCGATTCCCAACCGGTCTTGGAGGGCGAAACGGGCGTGGTAGAGGGTGGCCGACTGGTCGGGGTGGGCCATGTTCCACCGCCGCCAGGTTTCCACCGCATCGGCCACGGTATTGCGCACCCACACGGCGCAGCGGCCTTGGGTGACTGTCTCTTCCAAGTGGGCGAGGGCCTGGGGCTCCTCATGCAGGAGCGAGGTTCCCACCCGCCGCGAAACAGACTCGCGTGCTTGCAAAGCTTGTTCGATGAAATCACTGTGGGCCAGCCGGGTCGCAAGCGGGTAGGCATTGCTTTGTGGTGATTCGGCTGCGAACCCAGATCCCAGGGCAAAGGCTTGCAGATAACGGGCACGCTGGCTTTTCGGCAGAGTGGCAGAAAGAAGGATGGTCGAACCGCCCAGGGCGGCGTGGAAACGCAGCAGCCGCGCGAGCAGTTCGCCCATGTAGCAGTCGCAAGCGTGTACTTCATCGACTATGAGCACCTTGTTGGCCAAGCCCAAGAGGCGCAGGGACTGGTGCCGCGCCGGCAGCACCGCGAGCAGAGCCTGATCCAGGGTGCCAACGCCAAAGTCGGCCAGCAACGCCTTCTTGCGGCTGTCGGCGAGCCAGGCGGAACAGTGGCGGGAGGCGGAGGCGTCTTCACCCTGCCCGTAGCTGGCATCCCGACGATTCATCTCCTCCAGGCGCAGCTTGAGCCAGTCCGCCGAATGGGCCAGCGCGAGCTGGCCCGCGCCTGCCGCAAAAAAGCGCCGCCAGCCGCCGTCTTTGCGCACCCGGTCGAACATGGCGTCCGCCGTGGCCATGGTGGGCAGGGCGAGGTAGATGCCCTGCGCACACCCGGAGGCCATGAGCCGGGCCGCAAGGGTGAGGGCGGCCTCGGTCTTGCCGGCGCCGGTGAGTTCTTCCAGAACGAAGATCTGGGAACCGGAGGCTATCTCCACCTTCTCCGCCCAGGCCTGCAACGGAGTGGGCATGGACACTCCTGGGAAGAGTGTCCGGATGCAAGGCAATGCCGTCGGCGTGGCAGGCACTAGACCACTTTCCTCTACTGCTCGGCGGGCCTGGGGCAAGGCGAATTCCCTCCAGTATTCGTCCAGAGAGTGATCAGGAGTGCGATAGGGAAACCAGCGGGTGTTGGAGCCCAGCCAATCTGCCGCCACCGTGAGCCCGGCCACCAGCCAGGACGCGTGCCGATAGCGTCGTTCGGCGATGCCGGCCTCGGAGGCTGGAAAGGCGAAGTCTCCCGGTAGGAACAGTCGCGCGGTTTGGGTTACGAAACTGCGAGCGTCCTTTAATACCGGCGGGGGATAGTGGTTGCGCAGCAGCAATTTCGCACCATCGAGGTTTTTGGCCGGCCGACCATGGTGACCGGTCACCGCCGCGATCCAGGGCTGAATCAGGTAGAGGAGGTCTGGATCTTGGCCATCCAAACCCAGCCAATCGAGGAGGTAGCATTTCGCCAGCACATAGCCCAGGGTGTCATGCCGTTCGCCCCCCGGATTGGTGCCGCGCCGTCCTTGCAACGTCGCCAGCAATTCCGGTCGCCAAGCCTGGAAGCCATCGGCGAACTTGCCTATGTCGTGAATCGCCACCTGGAAATGCAGCCAGGAGCGCAACCATTCAGGCTCAAGCCCCGCCTGCCGGCTCAATGCCGCAAGCCACCCGGATTGGCGTTCCAACAGCAGCGACGCGCAAGCTGCCACATCCAGGCAGTGATAAACCAACGGATGCCATTTCGGCTCGCCGGCGTAGTTCTCGTCTGCCTTGCCCCAGTACTTGAAATAGGGCGGCGGAATCTGCCGGTCAGCGTCCAAAAGCTGCATCGCTGATTTTTTCATTCCGCGATCAAGTCCATGACCTGCTGTAAAAACGTGCAAGCACCGGCCCGCATCATTTGAACACGGTTTTGCATATCAGCCGACTGCGCAGCGGCATCCTGGCGAGCACCGGCGGAATGGGTGCCTCGACCGCACCCGGCCAGTGTCGCGCCGCCCTCGCCGGAAAGGAAATCATATGTGGCGGTCGGTGTCTCGGGCAAAATGTCCGGAGAATTCCGCGTTGCCGATGATGTGGCCCAAGGGATAAAGCTCCCGTGCGCGGACGTCGGCGGCGGGGGGTGGCGCGATGTCATCGCCATGGACGGCTTTGCGCAGCCTGCCCTTGACGGTAGCGAAATCGGCGCCCGGGGCAAGATCCAGCGTCGGCAGGTCGGTGGCAAAGAGCACAAAATCATAATGGCGCAGTTGGTGCTGAGGATCGGGCTCCGGCGCATGATAGGCACTTTCACCAAAATCATTGCGCCCGAGCTTGGCCCCCGCCGGCAAGGGCCCGCCCTCATGAATGCCTTCGGCCGTGGGCGGCAGATCATAGACCAGCCAGTGCACCCGCTGGCCCGACGCCGCCTCGCGCCACTCCATTACCAGCACGAGACTTTGCGTTTTTTCCGGCAAATGCTGCCAGAAGATGGATGGGGTCTTGCCCTCGCCCAGGGCCGTAAAACGATGGGGAATCCAATCCTCAGGGTCGATACCGGTACTGAAAACTTTCATTTCAGCCATGACCAACTCCTCCGTCGTGCGAACTACACCTCCTCCAAGGATAGCAGATCATCCAGGGTCTCGCGGCGGCGCAGGAGGCGGAAGCCGGCACCGTCCAGCAGGACCTCCGCCGGGCGGGGGCGGGTATTGTAGTTGCTGCTCATGGCGAAACCGTAGGCACCGGCCCCCATCACCGCCAGCAGATCCCCCGCGGCGGCGGCGAGGGGGCGATCCTTGGCCAGGAAATCGCCGCTTTCGCAAACCGGCCCGACCACATCCATGGTCAGCGCCGGCGACGCCCTTCCTGCCCGTACCGGCAGGATCTCGTGCCAGGCCCCGTAGAGGGCCGGACGCAACAGGTCATTCATGGCGGCATCGACCACGCAGAAGGTCTTGCTGCCGTTGTCCTTGATGTACTCCACCCGGGTCAGCAGGACACCGGCATTGCCCACCAGGGCGCGGCCCAATTCCACCACACGCCGCGCCGGGATCCCCGCCAGCGCCCGCTGCAGGACCTCGGCATAGGCGGCGGGCGTAGGCGGCGATTCATCCCGATAACGGATACCCACGCCGCCACCCAGATCCAGATGCTGGATGGGGATGCCCATGTCGTGCAAACGATGATAGAGCGCGGCCACCCGCTCCGCCGCCGCTCCCAGGGGGGCGAGATCCAAAAGCTGTGAGCCGATGTGACAGGCGATTCCGCGCACTGCGATCTGGGGCAGGCGTGCCGCCTGGGCATAGAGTTCCGGTGCGGCGGCGATGGGGATACCGAATTTGCTCTCGGCCAGGCCGGTGGCGATGTAACGATGGGTGCCCGGATCCACATCGGGGTTGACGCGCAACGCAATGGGGGCCTGCCTGCCCAGATGCCCGGCCACCTCGGCCACCCGATGTAGTTCCGCCGGCGATTCGACATTCAGGCAAAAGACCCCGGCTTCCAGCGCGGCGGCGATCTCGGCATGGGACTTGCCCACCCCGGAAAAGACCACCTTGCGCAGGTCGCCGCCGGCCCGACGCACCCGCTCCAGCTCCCCTCCCGAGACGATGTCAAAACCCGCCCCCAGCGCGGCGAAGAGTCGCAGGATACCCAGGTTGGGATTGGCTTTGACGGCATAGCAGACCTGGGTTTCGGCCCCCAGGGCCGCGGCAAAGGCCTGGTATTGCTGCTCCATGGCCGCCCGGGAGTAGACGTAAGTGGGAGTCCCCAAGGCAGCGGCTACGGCCTCCAGGGGAACGTCTTCGCCATAGAGCTGCCCTCCGCGATAGGCAAAGGCAGTCACGGCTGCATTACCGAACGGGCCGGGCTCGTGGCTGGAGCTGGGCTGGGCGCCGGGGCGGCGGCAGGAGCGGGAGGCTTGGGGAGAGTCAGGGGCGTCTTGCGCCCGCAAGCGGCCAGGGCCAAGCTCACACCCAGCACTACCAGCAGCATGGCCACCCGCCCCCCGCGGCGGCCGCTCATGCCTGCTCCCGATGCAAGCGGTCACGGGCGCGGGTCGCTGCCGCCCGCACCGTTTCCGGCGCCGTGCCGCCCGGATGGCGGCGGGCGTTGAGGGATCCCTCCAGGGTCAGGACCGCATACACATCCTCGCCGATGAGTGGCGATAGGGCCTGGAGCTCCGTCAGCGGCATGGCCTCCAGGGCCATGGCCCGCTCCTGCGCCAGACGCACGGCGCGGCCTACCACGGCATGGGCATCACGGAAAGGCAGGCCCTTGCGCACCAGGTAATCGGCCAGATCCGTGGCCGTGGCAAAACCCTTCTCGGCCTGGACGCGCATGGCCTCCCGGCGCACCGTGAGGCCCGGCAACATGCGGGCAAGGATCTCGACACTGGCGCGCACGCTGTCCAAGGCGTCGAAAAAGCCTTCCTTGTCCTCCTGATTGTCGCGGTTGTAGGCCAGCGGCTGTCCTTTCATGAGCACCAGCAGGGCCACCAGATCGCCGATGACCCGACCGCTCTTGCCCCGTACCAACTCCGCCACATCGGGATTCTTCTTTTGCGGCATGATGCTGGAGCCGGTGCAAAAACTATCGGGCAAATCGATGAAAGCGAAGGGCGGGGACATCCACAGGATGAGCTCTTCCGCCAACCGCGAGAGATGCACCGCAAGGATGGCGAGATCGGCCAGGATTTCCATGACGAAATCCCGGTCCGAAACGGCATCCAGGCTGTTTTCGGCGATGGCGGCGAATCCCAGTTGCCGCGC
The DNA here is from genome assembly GCF_003721225.1 of Acidithiobacillus sulfuriphilus. Lineage (GTDB taxonomy): Bacteria > Pseudomonadota > Gammaproteobacteria > Acidithiobacillales > Acidithiobacillaceae > Acidithiobacillus_B > Acidithiobacillus_B sulfuriphilus. Next base: position 35,525 of record NZ_RIZI01000187.1, read on the forward strand.
CACGTCCCAGCGGTCGATGGGGAAGGTCGTCCCCGCCAGGGCGGCGGCGCCCAGGGGCAGGACATTGACGCGGGTCCGGGCGTCGGCCAGACGCTGGCTATCCCGATGGAGCATCTCGACATAGGCCAGACAGTGGTGACCGAAACTCACCGGCTGCGCCACCTGCATGTGGGTAAAGCCGGGCATGACCGTATCGGCCTCGCGCTCGGCCAGGTCGATGAAGACCTCCTGCAGACGGCCCACCGCGCCGCGCAGGTCGTCCAGGGCCTCCCGGGCGTAGAGGCGCAGGTCCGTGGCCACCTGGTCGTTGCGGGAGCGCGCCGTATGCAGTTTCTTGCCCACCTCGCCCACCAGCTCCGTCAGCCGGCTTTCGATGTGCATGTGGATATCTTCCAGGGCGGGGCGAAAGACCATCCGGCCGGCCTCGATTTCGCTGCGCACCTCCCCAAGGCCGGAGACAATGGTCGCCACCTCCTCCGGCGTCAGCACCCCAACCCGCCCAAGCATGCGGGCGTGGGCCATGGAGCCGAGAATATCCTGGGCGTAGAGGCGCCGATCCACCGCGATGGAGGCGCTGAACTCCTCCACCAGGCTATCGGTTCCGGTACTGAATCGCCCACCCCACAGTTTCTCGCTCATCACCCTTACCCTCCATGGACCACCGCGTTGGACTATAACGAAAACCCCCCAAGCTTCGCCAGACCCGGCTACCCTTCGCCCCGCTTTTGGCGCTACTATGTGCAGTGACATCCACTCCGGCAAGGCCCCAACGACCCCCATGCAGGCTCCTCTTCGCATCGGCACCCGCGCCAGCCCCCTGGCCCTCTGGCAAGCGGAACACGTGCGTAACGGCATCCTCCGCCTCCACCCGGGATCCACCGTGGAGATCGTTCCGCTCACCACCAGCGGCGACCGGTTCCTGGATGTCCCCCTCCATGCCGTCGGCGGCAAGGGCCTCTTTGTCAAGGAAATCGAGGACGCACTCCTGGATGGCCGGGTGGACCTGGCCGTTCATTCCATGAAAGACGTCCCCGCCCACCAGCCGGCGGGGCTGGAGATCGCCGCCATCCTGGTCCGGGAAGACGTGCGTGACGCCTTCGTCTCCACCCGCTATCCGGACCCCGCCGCCCTCCCGGCGGGCGCGCGGGTCGGCAGTTCCAGCCTGCGCCGCCGGGCGCAGTTGCTGGCCCGCTTTCCCCATCTGCAGGTAGACGACCTGCGCGGCAATGTCGCCACCCGCCTGGGCAAGATGGATGCGGGTCTCTATGACGCCGTCATCCTCGCCGCCGCCGGTCTCAAGCGCCTAGGCCTGGCGGAACGGATCAGCGCCTCCCTCGCGGTGGAAGACTCCCTCCCTGCTGTGGGACAAGGAGCCATTGGCGTCGAAATTCGTCGGGATGACGCTGCTACCCGCACCTTCATCGCCGCCCTCGACGACCCTGAAACCAGTCTTTGCGTACACGCCGAACGCACCATGAACCAGACCCTGGGAGGTGACTGCCGCCTGCCGGTAGCGGCCCTGGCGCAGCGCCGGGCCGGTGGCTCCCTGCTGCTGCGCGGCCTCGTGGCCACGGCGGACGGCAGCCGGATCCTGCGCGCCGCTGCCGAAGGCCGGGACGCCTCTGCCTTGGGCCAGGCCGTTGCGGCCCAATTGCTGGCCCAAGGCGCCGCCGCCATCATTGAGGAAATCACCCGCACATGAGCATCGGGATGCTGAACAAAAAAGGCATCGTCATCACCCGGCCACGGGCCCAGACGGAAGATCTGGTCGCCATGCTGGAACAACGTGGGGCCCGCCCCCTGCTCTTCCCTGCCATCCAGATCGAGGCACCGGAAAACTGGCAATCCGTGGACCACGCCCTGCACTCCCTCCCGCAGATGGACTGGGCCATTTTTTCCAGCCGCAACGCCGTCGCCCATGCCCTCAGCCGTGCCCACAGCCTCGGTCTGGAGTGGCCCCAAGGGCCCCGGGTCGCCGCCGTTGGCCGGGAAACCGCCAAGGCCCTGGGCGAATTCGGCATCCAGGTAGATCTGGTTCCCCGCAATTTCAGCTCCGAAGGCCTGCTGGAAAGCGCTGAACTCCCTGCGGTGCAAGGCCGGCGCATCGTCCTCTTTGCCGGCGATCAAGGCCGCGAACTGCTGGAGCTTACCCTCACCCAGCGCGGCGCGGCGGTGGAAAAGGCCTTCTGCTACCGGCGCACCATCCCCGGCAGCAATCCCACCCCCCTGCTCCACGCCTGGGCCCGTGGTGAGCTGGACGCCGTCACCGTCACCAGCCCGGAGATCTTCAACAACTTCTTCCAGCTCGTCGGCGGCCTGGGCCAGCGCTGGCTCAAACGCACCCCCATCATCGCCATCAGCCCGCTGACGGCGCAGGCCGTCACCGCCGTCGGCCTGCCCACGCCCTGGGTCGCTCCGGAAGCCAGCAACGACGGCATCCTTGCCGCCCTGGAAAGCTGGGCCCAAAGCCTGCAGGAGACCACCTCATGAGCATGATCGCCCTCCCCTCCCGTCACGAACCGCGCCGCCTGCGGCGCCGGGCCAACCTGCGCGCCCTGCTGCGGGAGCATCACCTCCATCCCGGCGACTTCGTCCTTCCGCTATTCCTCATTGAGGGCGAAGGGCTACGGCGGGAGATCGCCTCCATGCCCGGCGTCCATCAGCACAGCATCGACCAGGCCGTGGCCTTTTGCGGCGAGGCGGTGCGGCTGGGCATCCCCGGGGTGCTCCTCTTCGGGGTGGTGGACAATGCCTGCAAAGACGCTCACGGCTCCGCCTCTTGGGCCGCCGACGGCCTCGTCCAGCGCGGCATCGCCGCCATCCGCGCCGCCCACCCGCAACTCCTCGTCATTGCCGATGCCTGTTTTTGCGAATACACCGAACATGGCCACTGCGGCGTCCTCGATGCCCAGGGAGATCGGGACGACAGCGCCACCCTGGAAAATCTCCAGCGCCAGGCCATCTCCTATGCCGAGGCCGGGGTCGATATCATCGCCCCCTCGGGGATGGTCGACGGTATGGTCATGGCCATTCGCGAGGCCCTGGATGCGGCCCGCCACGAAAAGGTCGGCATCCTCTCCTATGCCATCAAATACGCCAGCGCCTTTTACGGCCCCTTCCGCGACGCCGCCGACAGCGCCCCCCAGTTCGGCGACCGCAAAGGTTACCAGATGGACCCTGCCAACCGCCGTGAGGCCTTTCGCGAACTGGCCCTCGACATCAGCGAAGGCGCCGACATGGTCATGGTCAAACCCGCCCTCCCCTACCTCGACCTGATCCGCGACGTGCGCGAACGTTGCGACCTGCCCGTCGCCGCCTACAACGTCTCCGGCGAATACAGCATGCTCAAGGCCGCCGCCCGCAATGGTTGGCTTGACGAACGGGCGAGCGTCCTCGAAGCCCTGCTCGGCATCAAGCGCGCCGGCGCCGACTTCATCATCACCTACCACGCCCTGGATGCCGCCCGCTGGCTGGATCAGGCCCCGGTCTAATCCAGGACGGCTGCCCAAGCCATGGCATTCAGATAACATTGATTGATATCGGCCATTTCCAAACCCAAGGATCCCGCCAGGGCAAGCGTGCCTGGAGCATCCCCCTGTTCAATGGCCTCGATCAGGCGCAAAAGGGCGCCGTTCTCCCCCTCATGTTGCAGGATGGCCGCGTCCACTTGTGGCGGCAAATGCAGATCGCCCAGGATATCGGCCATGGGCACCCCCAACATGGCATCCAGAAGCGACAACATCCCAACCAAAAAAGACTGATGCATTTGCACGCTGTCAGCGCTTATAGCAGGCGATTTTTGGCGCAACTGCTCGGCCAGCCGCCCGCGCGTGGCGGCCATGGTCAATAGCGGTGAGCTACGCCCACCATGACCGGCAAAAAGAAGCAAGGTCAACCAACGCTGGAGCGGCTGGCGGCCCAGGAGAATGAGCGCTCGGCGGATGCTGTCGATCTCCTGGCCGCGCGTCAGGCCGGCCGAATTCATGTAACGCAACAACTGATAAGACAGGCCGGGGTCCTTTTGGAACGCCTGCTCGATCTCGGCAACGGGGCCATTTTCCCCCAGCAGGTTCAGGAGCCGGAAGATGCTCAGATGGTTCGCCGCAATCCGCTTCCCGGCGATGATCTCCGGCCGCATGAAATAGTAGCCCTGGGTAAAATTCACCCCCGCCTCATAGCAATGCCGCGCGACACCCTGGGTTTCCACCCGCGTCGCCACAATCGCCTTGTCCCCGGACCGCCGGATGGTGCGGATCTGCGCCTGCACCTGGGATAGCTCTGCGCTGTAGAGATCCACTTTCACAAAATCCATGAAAGACAGCAGGTCCACATGCCACGGCGTATCCTGGAAGCGATCCAGGGCGAGGCGATAACCCTGCCGGCGTAGCGCCCCAAGGGTAGCCAGGAATTCTGCGCTGGGCGCTTCGGTGATGGTGAACTCGGGAATGATGCGATGGGCCGGAAACAGCCCCAGGCTTTTTTCGTCAAAAAGGCTATTGGTGAAATTCACGAAGGCGAGCTTGCCGCCCAAAAGCTGCTCCACGCTAAATTGGCTAAAGGCCTTGATCAGCACGCGGGCGGAAGCCAGGAAAGGGTCATCCATGGGCCCTCCCTGTTCCTCCCGGGCATACAGCTCATAGCCGATGATTTCCCCTTGCCGGCCCAGGATGGCCTGGCGGGCGATGAATTCTTCCTGGGACGCCGCTGCCGCGGCATCCTGCGTTTGCGGGTCAATGGTGCTGCTCATGGAACCTCACACCGTCATCAAGCGATCCAATAGACTTTTGGAAATCCCGGTCACCTGCAGTAGACGCGCATAGTAAGCCCGATCAATCAGATATTGGCACAGGTCCAATAAACGCAACACCGCCGCCGTCACCGTACCCTCCGGGTATTGATGCGCCACACCGATGTTGCCCAAGACTTGCGGCAGGGCGGCGCGCAGATAACTCATCCCGAAGGCGGTAAATAACGGCGGAATGCGCGCCTGCACATGAGTCTCCCCGACGCGATCCTGCGCATCGAGGAAGGTGGCATCATGGGGGCCGGTAAATAGCTGTTCCAGCCATTGGGTGATATTCGCCTCCACCAACGCGGCATGGGCCTCAAGCCGCTGCTCCACTTGCGGGTCGGAGCGCAGCCGCTGCATAAAATGCTGCGCCACCAACGCCATATGGGGCACCACCTTGGGCCCGACCTCCTGCAAAAGCCGGAGGTCATCGACCCCAAAGCCGGAAATGCGCAAAAAACTGGACAATTGCGAATCCTGCTGCGCGACGCCCAGAAAATCCATATCCGTTCCTCCCAAGTGAATAAAATACCCAATTTCTAAGGGCTCGTTGCAATAATCAACAGAAATTCTCATGGAAAAAGTAAAAGCGAGGGCGGACAGGGCGTGCCATGGGAAAACAGCAGCCGGCGAACCCCCGGCACCATCAGGGTAAGAACTGTGTTCCTCTTGGCGCAAATCGCCTAACCTAATGGTAACCCGTCTCCTGATGCACTTCCGGCAGCCCGCCGCCTTCCACGATGAGCGCCCGGATCATCCGCGCCACGCTCTCCGGTGCAATCACCGCACGCTGATTATGAATGGCCGCCAGTCCTTCCCGCAACTCCTGGCGCACCGCATGGGATCCGGCAAGATCAAAGAGGATATCAATATCCTGGCTCCGCGCAATCAGTTAATGAAGCCCTGCGCTGGCGCTGATTGCGCAAGGACCGGATATGAACCATTTAGCGCATGGACCTTCTGCTGCACAGCCGGACCTTGCAGCGCCCCGACGGGCGGTTGCAGACCTGTAGCGGCGGCGTGGCAAAATGGCCGGCAGATGCAGGCGACACCTGGGCGGAATTGGTCCGGATTGCTGACGCCCCGATGTATCAGACCAAGATAGGAGGAAAGGCCCCATGCTCGCCCCGGATACCCGGGGGCCGGGTATCCGGGACATGAACACGGCAAGTTATCAGGACCTTGGCATCCGCAAAAAATCGTCTAACTGATTCCATGCGGGATCAATAAGTTATTGCCATTTTCCTGATAAACCAGGAGCCACGGGATGCGGCCCCTTGCGGGCCAGGGAGAAGAGATGGACAAATCGGCAGCTTGTCGCCAGGAAGCCCGGGAGTTGATGCAACGTTTCCCTACCGTGCAGGGCTGGGCCCTCATGAGCCGGGACGGCATCGTCATGCTCGCGCAGTTGCCCCCGGCCGTGGATGAGGATCTCCTCGGCACCCTGGGGGCGGCCCTCATCTCCCTCAGCGATCGCTGGGCCGAGTCTCGCGATGCTTGCACCACGGAATATATTCTGCTCGGGGATTGCCGCTATCGCCATCTTTTCCTGCCCGCCGGCGGGGAGGGCATTCTCGCCCTCTTCCTCGATGTGAAGGGCGATTGGAACAGCGTCGTCGCCGCCTCCTGCATGCTCGCCGAGCGCATGGGGCAAGTGCTGGAACTGGCCTAGACCAAGCAGCGTAATCCTGTCCCCATCCCGGGGAGGAAGGGCAGTGCCGCTCGACCGGAGAAATGTGATTCTTGCCAGCATCTTGGCGGGCTTGCCCGAGCCGGATCGATCCTGCATGATGAAAACGTGGATACCCGTCAAGAACCCGCAGCAGCCAACTCCAGCATATTCCCTTGCAAAGGAAGGCCCATGAGCGCAAACCCCAGCGATGTTCAGACCCTCATCCACATCAGCGGTTTTTCCCCGGAGGACGAGAAGCATCTCCGCCATCTCGGCCAACATCTGGTGCCGCGCCTGCCCGAGCTCACGGATCGCTTCTATGGGCGCCTGCTGGCCGACGAACGCACCCGCCCCCATGTGGAGGGGCGGGTGGAGCAACTGAAAAAGACCCATATCGCCTGGCTCACGGAACTCTTCTCCGGCGATTACGGAGAACCGTTCATGGCCCGCCAGCGGCGCATCGGCGAAGTCCATGTGGCCGCCGGCATTCCGCCTCTCTTTGTGGCGGCCAGCATGAGTTTTCTGCGTGGCGCCTTCCCCGAGGAAATCGAAATCGCCGCCCGGGCAGTGGGTGACCCCATCGGCATCTGCACTGGGGTGGTGCTGCGCCTGCTGGATCTCTGTCAATATTTGATCGATTCGGCCTACGAGGCCGAACGCATGAAGCGGCTGACAGCCGCTACCGGGATGAGCCTGGTCCTGCTGGAGAATCTCATCACCCTGCGGCCGCTGCGGAACTAATCCTCCACGGATGTCGGAACCGCTACCAGGACGGTTTCACCCGAAGATCGGTTCAATGGGAAGAGGGACGGATACAAGATCCTGGCGCTGCACCGACTCGTACCAACCCATAGCCGCCTGCACAAGGCGGGGTTTCGCACCAAAGAAGGCCACGCAATCCAGTGATGCGCACATCCTAATGTATTCATCACAGTGCCCCTTATTGACTGAAATGTAAATGCGAATTAGTATCGATAGCGTTGTCTTTAATCCAGGGGCCCCCATGAATACTCGCATCACATCCGCCGCGCCTACACCCACATTAGGCTGGAACTGGAAGACCTTTCTCGCCGTCCTGGGCCCCGGCATTGTGGTCATGCTTGCGGACACCGATGTCGGGAGCGTGGTCACGGCCGCCCAGAGCGGCGCCCAGTGGGGGTACAAGCTCCTGCTTTTGCAGTTCATCCTTATGCCCATTCTCTACATCGTGCAAGAACTGACGGTGCGGCTGGGCATTTTCACCGGCAAGGGCCACGGCGAACTCATCCGCGATACCTTCGGCCAGGGTTGGGCCTGGGTCTCGGTGACGGGCCTCGGTATCGCCTCGGTGGGGGCGCTACTGACGGAGTTTTCGGGGGTGGCCGGAGTCGGTTCCCTCTTCGGCGTACCACGGGCCGTGGCCGTGGGGCTGGCGGCAACTTTTCTCCTGGTGGTGGTCTGGACGGGTTCCTATCGCCGCGTGGAACGGGTGGCCATCGCCCTAGGGCTTTTCGAGCTGGCCTTCTTCTGGGTGGCCTGGGCGGCCCATCCGAACATGCAGGAGATGTTGCGCGGCCTCATCCATGCCCCTATCACCAATACGGATTATATGTACCTCGTGGCCGCCAACATCGGTGCCGTCATCATGCCCTGGATGATCTTTTACCAGCAATCTGCCGTAGCCGACAAAAAGCTCCACGCCGAGCACTATCGCGACGCCCGCTGGGATACGGCCATCGGCGCGGTGGTCACTCAGCTCATCATGGCTGCCGTCCTGGTGGCCACCGCCGCCACCATCGGCCTCAAAAACCCCAATGCCAGCCTCAACACCGTCGGCCATATCGCCCACGCCTTCGTGCCTTTCCTGGGTGAACGAATGGGCGTGGTGGTCTTCAGCATCGGCATCCTCGGCGCAGGCATGGTGGCCGCCATCGTCGTCTCCCTAGCGGCCGCCTGGGGTTTCGGCGAAGTGACGGGCTACAAGCACTCCCTGGAATACCACCCCAAGGAGGCGCCGTGGTTCTACGTCGTCTACACCTTGGCGGTGGTGGCCGGAGCCCTGGCGGTGGTGGCCATCCCCAATCTGGTGAGCCTGACGGTGGCGGTGGAGGTGATGAATTCCTGCCTGCTGCCCATGGTTCTGGGCTTCCTCGTGGCCCTCGCGGTGAAGGCCTTGCCCCTGGAGCACCGCCTGCGCGGCTGGTATTTTTGGGTGGTGGTGGCGATTTCCACCCTGTCGGCTGGCCTCGGAGTCTATGGGGGCCTCACGAGCATTCCAGGCTGGTAAATAGCCATGAAATCGCTACAATGCTGGGTCCCGACAGGCACGGCTCTCCTGGACATGGGCATCTTCCGGCGCGCCATGGCCAGCGCACGCGCTGATGATGCCCAGATCCAGACCGCTGTATCCCGCATCCATTATATCCCCTGGGGAAAAGGGGCGGCGAACCCCATTCACCTCTCCCTGAAGCGACGACCACGGCGAGGAATCATGAACAAGCCTTGGCCTATCCGCGCCTTGCTGGTGGCCCTCGTCATCGGCACCCAAGGCGTACGTGCCGACGATGCCATCCAGGACCCCTGCAGCGGATCGTCCGCATTGCTCGCCATCCTGGATCGGCCAACGGTGTCCGACAGCGCCTGCGTGGTGCAATACGGCCAAGCCGTACTGGAGGCGGGTTACGAACACGCTGACCTTACCGGGGCCGGAGGCGGCACTGCCGATAATTTTCCCGAGGCGGAACTGCGCTTGGGCTTGCCGGGCAACAACGAATTCGTCCTGCTGCCGCCCAACGACAATCTCCAGCACATCCCAGGCAGCCCACATCTCCAGGGGTTCTCGGCCACCACGGTCGGCATCAAGCACGAATTGGGCTATACCAAACATTGGCTGGGGACCGTGGAAGGCTTGTTTACCATGCCCTCCGGGAGCCCGGCCTTCGGCAGCCAGGGACTGGGGGTAGCCTTTAACGGCATCGTTGCCTATGCTCCCAGCGACGACACGGGGGTATCCTTGCAATTGGGCGTCACCTCCCAGACCAACCCAGTACTCGCCGGCGGCGGTCGCTACACCAGCGTCAATCCGGATATCAGCTTCACCTGGCTGCCCTTGTGGAATCTGCAGTTCTACGGCGAGGTCTTCGGCCAGAGCCGCACGGGGCCGGGCCTGGGGTCCGGGTTTGATGCGGACGGCGGTGTGCAATATCTGCTGACCTCCTACTGTGAAGTGGATCTCGAAGAAGGCGTGCGCCTAAGCGGCAGCCTGGGTGGATTTACCCACTACGTCGGGGCAGGGATGGGTTTCCTGTTCTGATCCATGCAATCTCTGACGGAAGATCATCGGATTGCACTCCTTCGTGATAGCAGATGAATCGGCGGCGCACAGGCGATGCTTCAGAAACAGACGACCTCATCCGCGGCGCTGATCCAGTCGGACAGACCCTTCATGGAACTTTTTGTAACACCGTCTGGTAAAGACCCTACCCATCCCCGGCTTTTGAGGGAAGTGCCACAACACTGCACGGTCAAACCCAGCTCCAGCAGCTCCAGAAAGAGCGCATGGGTAGACTCCGCGCATTCCCTTGCCGGCGCCAGCAGCCCAATCCCCTGTCCAGCCAGAAAAAGGCGCACCTCCTTGCCCTCGGCCAGCATGGCGCCGGCAAGACGCACCGCCGTATCGGCGCGGGGATTATCCGCCTCGGAAGCGGCATGCAAAACAATCAACGCGATGGTCATACATTACCCTTTTTTTGGACAGGACGAGGATGGGTTTCTTTCACGGCCAGGGCCACCCACAGACCCGACAGGGCGACAATACCGGCGGTGACCCAGATGGCAGGCCGTATTTCATTGCTCCATTGCGCCACCAGCCCCAGCAGCAATCCCCCAATGGCGTAGCCCGTATCGCGCCAGTAACGATAGACGCCGAGGATGCGGCCCCGCTCCAGGGGCGGGGCGAGGTCGGACATGGCGGCGACCAGATTGGGGTAGAGAAGCGCCATGCCCAGGCCCATGATCAGGGCCGCCAACACCCATAGGACAAAACCCTGCAGCAGGGCGGTGGCAACCAGCCCGGCAGACAAAAGGAAAAAACCGCTGACAATGGGGATCTTGCGGCCAATGCGATCGGCCAGATGGCCGGTCCAGAGTTGCGAAAGCCCCCAGACGGCACCGTAAACGCCGGTAATCCAGCCGATGGCCACCACCCCCATGGCGTGCTCCAGGAAGTAGAGGGGGAAGAGGACCCAGACGAGGGTGTCGGCCACCTTGTTGGCCACTCCCGCCTGGCAAAAGGCGCGGTAGCGCGGATTCCGGAAAGAGACTTCGAGAAAGCCCTGCATCCAGCTCCGCTTTGGCGGGGGGGAGGATACGGGGTGCGCGGCATGCTCGGCGTGGACCCAGGCGATGGTATCGCGCACGCACAACAGCAGCACCAGGGCCAGCAGGATCACCCCCAGGCCGAAGAGCAGCAACGCCCAGCGGGGGCCATAGAGCACGGCCAGATAGCCCGTGGCCAGCCCCGCCAAGCCCATGCCCAAATAACCCGCCGCCTCATTGATCCCCACCGCGAGGCCCCGCTGCCGGCTGCCGGCCAGATCGATCTGACTGGTCACCGTCATGGTCCAGGTGAAGGCCTGGTTGATGCCGAGAAAGACATTGGCGGCGACGATCCACCACCAGTTGGGGGCGAAGAAGATCAGCAGCGGAATGGGAATGCCGGCGATCCAGCCCAGCAGCAGGACGCGCTTGCGGCCGATGTGATCGGAAAGGGATCCCGCCACCAGGTTGAGGGCCCCTTTCACCAGACCGAAGGAAATGACAAAGGAGGCCAGGAAGAGAAAAGCCCCCTTGGCCACCCCAAAGTCCTGGGCGAGGGACGGCAAGACCGTGCGCTCCATGCCGATGACCAGACCGACAAAAAAGACCTGCAGGGTCTGCAGCAGGAACTGGTTGCGATTGCGGGCGATCCCCCGCTGATACGCCATGGCCTGCGCATGAGCGGCGCTCATGACGACTCCTTGCGCAGCGGTACGACTTCCGCCAGTTGCCGGCGACAGGCGGTAGTGAGATCCATCTGCTCCAGGATCAATTGGCGCACGATCTCACAGGTTTCCAGCACCTTGGGGCTGGTGAGCCGGTAATGGCAGAAGGTCCCGCACTTGTCGCAGTGGACCAGGCCGCGCGCCTTCAGAATGCTCAAATGCTGAGAGACATTGGCCTTGGACAGGCCGGTAAGCTCGGCGAGCTCCCCGGCATTGCGTTGCCTTTCGCCCAGATAGTGGATCATCTCCAGGCGCTTGGGATGGGCCAGCGCCGCAAAGACCTCGGCAAAGAGGGCGAAACGCACCGTCTCCGCGCTCATGCCGCCGCACCCAGATTGGCCGCCACGATGCGCGCCATCTCCGCCGGCCGCTCCGGGATGTTGGCCGTGAGCTCGCGGATGAAGGCGTCACGGTCGGTCATGGACAGATAGGGGTCCCAGCGCTTCTCGAAACCGATGGTGGAGGACGGCTTGCCGGACAGTCCCGCACCGCAAACGCTGCCCGCCGCATGGCCGGGGAAGATCTCCAGATCGTCGGGCAGGGTGAGGAGTTTGGCGTGGATGCTGTCGAAGATCCGGCCCGCCATCTCCTTCGGTGTTCCCCCCAAATCGGGTCTGCCGACGCCGCTGACGAAGAGCGTGTCGCCGGTGAGCACGAACCAGGGATCGGCGCTGCGCCGCAGGTCGCTGACCAAGAGACAGATGCTGTCGGGGGTATGGCCGGGGGTATGCAGGACTTTGGTGATGACATTACCCGTTTCCAGTACCTCGCCGTCCTGCAGGCCGCGGATGGGGAAATGCACCTTGCCGGCATCGCTTTCGTGCAGGCAATAGGGCGCCCCCACCTGCGCCGCCAGGGCCCGGCCCCCGGACACATGATCGGCATGGACGTGGGTGTCGATGACGAAGGCGATGCGCACCGCGGCCTTTTGCGCCTCCTCCACGAACCACGCCTCGTCGCCGGCCACCACGTCCACCGCCACCGCCGAACCCTTGCCGCCGCATCCATAGAAGTAGGACAAGGTCCCGTCGGCGCTACTCCGTTGTTTGAAAAACATAGATCACCCCCATTAATCGTTAGTTAAGAAATAACTAAACTATAAAATAGTGGGACCTTCCCTGCTTGTCAACAAGATCCAATTGCTTTTCTCCAGGAGGGGCGCATGGTCGATGCCTGCCGAGGCTAGGCTGCCCCCCTCCGCAAGGAGCCGTAGGGCGTCGCTTTCCCGGGTGTCCAGCCATTCCGCAACGAGTCGATGGAGTTCTGGTTACGCGTAAACGGCTCTTTTCCCGTTACCCGGGAAGCTGAAAAAGGGCGCCGTAATGATAAGGAGGAAGTTCGACCACGCGATCCAGCAGGAGACCGGCCGGTTCGACGACGGCACGAACCTGCTCCGGCGTCATGCGCAACTCCGTGCGCGGTCCGCGGGCCTGCCCCAGAACCGGCGTTTCTTCCCGCGGGCGGGCGTGCCAGTTGACAACGGCGAAAACGGCGCCGGGTTCCAGGACACGGGCGATCTCCCGGGCCAGGGCCGTCTGCTCGGGCACGCCGTGAAAAGTATTGGCCAGGAGGCAATAGTCCACCGGCTCCGGGAGCAGCCGGTGCAGGGCCACGGCGTCGCCCTGCAGAAAGGTGCAGTTCTCCAGCCCGGCGCAAACCGAGGCGGCGGCCTCCAGCATCTGCTCGTCCAGATCGAAGCCGAGGACTTGGCCATCCTTCACCTGCCGGGCGAGGGCGGCGGTGAAACAACCGTCTCCACAGCAGAGATCCAGCACCGTCATGCCGGGCTTTACGCCCAAAGCCGTAATGACGCCCTCCGGATCGGGCCACAGGGCCTGCCACCAGCCGGGATCGGGCATGACCGTGGCCGGGAAAAACGCCTGTTGCTCTTCCGGATCCATCCTACTCCCGCTCTACTATTCCAGATCCTTGCGCATCTGCTGGTACTGTTCTCGGGTGATCTCGCCCCGGGCGTAACGCCGATCCAGGGCTTCCCGCGGAGTTTCTCCTGGCCCGGGTGTTTTGTGCGAACCACCGCACATAGGGCCGCCGCCCATGCCGCCGCGCATCATGAAGACCATGAAAACCACCATCAGCACCAGAAAAAACAGCGGAAAGATCCAACCCCAGGGCATCCAACCCCACCCTCCATTCATCCACATGATGAAACCCTCCTTTCGGTCATGGAAACGCCTTCGTTGACAGAGTCTTCCTGGTTTTGGGGAGTGGACGACAGGGTATGTGCCGCCACCCAAGCCTGCAACGACTGCAGGATCGCCAATAATTCCGGATCGGGGAGACAGTAATAGATGAAGACCCCCCGGCGTTCCGCCCGCACCAGCCCCGCCTCGCGCAGAATGCGCAGATGAAAGGACACATTGGTCTGGGGCAGGGCGGTAGCGTGGATGATGTCCGTCACCGGTCGGCATTCCGTCCCCAATGCACAAAGGATGCGCAGCCGGTTGGGTTCCGCCAGGACCTTGAAGACGGGTCCCAGATGGCTGGCAGGGCAGGATTCCAAATTCATGGCAGGCGCCTCAGTGACATAAGTCATTACATATATGTATGTATCTTCACAATAGTAACGACATATGTCCTTGTCAACGGGTTTCCTTCTGGCAGGTCGAAGCTGGGAAAGCATTACCAGAGGCCAAAGGCCGATCTGGTTCAGCCGCACAAACTACCCCGCCTCTCCCGAGACCACTACCAGGCCGCCCCAAGGCAGCGTAGGGGGCAGTAGCCGTTCCATCGTCCGCGCCACCCGGTTCCCGGAAGGGAGAAATATGGCGGAATGCACCGCCAGCCGGCGTACCGCCAGGCCGGAGAAGAAATCCAGCAACTCGTCGGGATGATGCCAGCGCGCCCCATGGTAGGCCCCGCTTCCGCCGCCCTGCCCTTTCTGTCCATAGAGCAAGCTTGCCCGGTTGAGCCAGCCGATGGCAAAACGCCGGCGCGCTACCCGCACGATCTCGGCCACGGCCTGCCGCTCGTCATCCACAAAACACAGGGCCGCAACCGAGACCACCCCATCGAAGCTGCAATCGGGGAAGGGCAAGGAACGGGCATCCCCGGTTATCCAGCGGATCGCGGGAGGGCCTTTGGCGCGGGCGAAGGCGAGCCAGTCGGGATTCGGATCAAGACCGGTGGCGAGGAGGCCCTCCTCGGCAAAGCGCCGGGTGAACCAGCCAGTACCACAGCCCACATCCAACAGCGTGTCCCCCGGCTGTGCCCGGAGGAGCCCGGAGAGCAGGCGGAATTCCGTCGTACCGATCCAGTGACCGCGCGGCGTGTCATACCAAGCGTCATAGGCGGCGGCATCCATGGTGTCAGCCCGCCGCGCCCGCCAGCCCGCGCCAGACGTTGATCAGGGCGCTTGCCGCTCCCATCAGCTCCGCCGGAGCCTTAGCAACCGCCACCAGACCCAGGCACCGCGGGTTGGCGCTCGAGCACCGGCATGTCCGGCAAAGCGTAGCGGAAAAGCCCCCCTGATGAATATCGTTGCATCTCATCGCGTCCCCCAACGGTTCCATGGAGACCATGATGTCCCATGTGGAATATTTTTTAAAATAACATTAAACTTACTGTAATGTTAATGTTATAAATATTAACATTGTCTAATATATGTAATATTATTAATTTCTGATAAACAGAAGGAACACACATGCGCCATCATCGTCATTTTCTTCTCTGGGGAACGATGTGCACGATAATTCTGTCTTGGCCGGGGATTCTTTGGGCCCATGCGGTGGCCGGCATGCGCGTATTTCCGGCTACCATGGGCCTTGACGACCCCGGCGTGGCGTGTATAGGCCCTGCATGACGGTGCGACAATTTGCCGCAGTTAACACGGGCCGCGCAGCGTGTAATATGCATGCAACTTACTGATATCAAAACAGGGGGAAACAGGTATGACCGATCTATATAATCTACATAAGATTGCAACATTACGTTTTTTGTCGACTACGATGACCGCGATCACCATCGCCATGATTCCAAACATGGCGTCAGCTTGCGCTTGTGGTTGTGGTGTTTTCAATCTAGGTTTGCCTGGTCTTCCCAGCACCTTCTACAAAACCAAGATCTCGCTTCAGTACGACTATATGAACCAGGATGAAACCCAGCATGGTAGTAGTATCGTGTCGGGTAATTTAAATCCGGACAAGCAAATAGAGACAAATTTCTTTAATTTAAACATTCAACATATGTTCAATCATCAGTGGGGGATCATGGCCATGATCCCATACTGGAATAGGCACTTCGCTACCGACGGTAACGGCACCGTCGGGTTTACCGATGCGAGTCAGGGTGTTTCGCCACAAATACTTACCTCTAACGCCACGGTTCTTTCGGATATCCGCATAATGGGCATGTACACTGGTTTCTCAACCGATATGTCCAGCGGTATAACCTTTGGTTTAAAACTGCCTACAGGGCCGACCAATGCTGGCAATTATTATCAAGGGGGTCCCATTATGGATCGAGATACTCAACCAGGAACAGGTACGAACGACTTGCTTCTTGGTGGCTATAAGATGGGGAATCATCCTGATTGGGGATGGTTCACGCAAATCTTATGGCGTCACGCACTCGATAGTTACCAGGGTTATCGTCCGGGGGACAGCGTGAATCTCGCCGTGGGGGCGCATTATGACGGGATAGAGACCAGCACCCATTTGATTCCTACCCTGCAGTTGAACTACCAGTGGCGAGGCCATGACCAAGGTGGTGGTGATGCTGCATATGGTAATATGAATAGTGGTTACTCCAACCTATATATCACCCCAGGAGTGCAGATCGACTTGAGCAGTAAATGGTTATTGAATACTGCGGTTTATTTGCCGATTTATCGTTATGCCAATGGCTATCAGCAGGTCGCGCATTTCATGGTTAATGCGGGTGTGACATACCAGTTCTGAGATGGTTGGCCGGCCTCTAATTGTCTAGTCTGTGTCCAGAGGTTAGAAGGTCGAGTTGTTCCGTCGACAGTTCGCCGCGAAAGACCTCCACCTGTCCATCAGAAAGTCTATAAACCAACTCTGGTAAGGTGGTGGCACCGGTATTTATGAAAATTTTCTCATTCTGCCGCAACGCGGAATGAGTGGCTTCCGTGGCAGTGGCAGATGAGATCGCCGCATGCCCGGTTCTGAGTAGCTCCATGTAATTATTTTTCATGGCTTCTTGTGGATTTTGTGCCTGAAGAATGGCGGCGGCTTTACCGAAGCTGGAGTCGGTGAGAAAACCTACCGGCACGTAGCGAACGGTGAGTTGGCCCTTATCGACGAACGGACGTTCCAATTGGAATGCTTTTGCGCAATATAGACAGTTAGGATCGAAAAAGTCATAAATTACCGTTTTCCCTGAACCTGTTTGAATATAGGTTGCATGCTTCAGCCGGATCCAAAGTTCTTGCCATTTGTCAGAAGCTAGAGCCGATGACGAGAAGATAATAAAATAGGTCATCAGGAAGGCGTATTGAATTATTCTTTTCATATTCTTCTGGGAGATTGTGTTCTTCATTTTATCTATCCATCGTTCTGTTGAATTATATTTAGGTTGGACGCCGCCAGACCTTATGCATCAATCAGCCATCAGACAGCCAGTTCCAGATGCCGCTCGATGCGGAGGTGGACATCGGCCAGTTCATGGCGACCACCAGCAAGGCCTATGAGTTCCGGGATCAGCACCTGGAGCTTTTGGGTTAACTTCTCGATACTCTCGGCTTCCGTGACAAGGCCGGGGACGTCGTCGCTCTCCGCGACCCATACGTTGGCCTCATCGTCCCAGAAAGCAGATACAGTCACTTGGCGCATTGGATGCCTCTCTTTAGATTTCCCGGCCCGGTCTTGCTTGTTTGATACCCTACATTGGATCTCGCGCATGTCCTCACGGATTGCCTTGGGTGCCGCGTGGGTGAGCTCGTACCAAGTTTTCGATGTTGCCCATCATAGCTAGTGTAGTGTTGCATTCTGTTTGCTGCTTAAATGGCCGTTAGCGCGGATGACCTTTTGCAGGATATCCCGTGCGGTTTTGGTCCAGATGAA
>NZ_RIZI01000188.1 GCF_003721225.1 Acidithiobacillus sulfuriphilus
AGCCGCCGCCCACGAACTGGCGACCCACCAGGCGCACCTCCGCCGCCTTGGTCATCGCGTCCGCCGCTTCAATCGCCGGCACCAGGCCGCGGGTCTCGATCATGCCCAATGCAATTCCACTGACGTTTGCCATTTTCACTACTCCTTTTGTGGTAAAAAATTTGCTACTTGCCCGCCTCGCCGCCAGCATCCCAGTGGTCAATAATCCCGGCGATGGTCAGGTCGGTCAGTATCCGGTAATCCCCCGCCGCGTAACGGGCTGCCGAACCGCTCACGGTGATCACCCATTTGCCCGGCGGCACCCCCACCGGGTCGGAGGCCACGCTGAGCCTGCCTTTGGCATCGGCGAGCACCCTGAGCGATACATTCTTCAGCCCGGGTATACGCCGCGTGGCCACCAGATCAGACACGACGCGCATGATGTCCATGCAGGGCGCCCTACTCTTCCGACCAGTGGTCGATAATGCCGACGATGGTAAGATCACTCGGAAAATCCTTACCGCCCGCCGCTTCACGCGCTGCGGACGAACCCACGCAAATCACCCAGTCGCCGGGGATACAGCCCACCGCGTCCACCGCGATGCTGCGTGCACCGCCTTTTTCCTTCACCACCAGCAGCGGACGGTGCCCCATTTCCTTGATCCGGTTGGTCGAAACCAGGGTTTTTTCCACCTGACAAATCTTCATCGTTCACTCCGCAACACCGATGCTCCATTCGCCTCGACCGCTTCGAGCGGGCTGCCCGGGCGTTTGTCCTGCACGGTCATGCCGCATACCAGCAAGCCCGACCGACTCAACTCGGCATAGCGTATCTCGATCGCCGCCCTGACCCGTCGGCAGCGCTCCATGGTGCGTTCGCGGCACCCGGGTACGCGGCTGTCGTAGCGGAAATGAATCGCCACCGGCACCGGCAGCCCGTGCAGGACGTTGAGCTTGCTGAAAATCCGGATGCCCACGTCCAGATCAGAAGCACCTTCCTCCACCGTGTGCAGGTGGGCGAAGTAGGCCAGGTTACGCACCTGGAATTCCTCGAAACCGTCGCCCACGCTGATGAAACGCTCGTTGTGGCCGATGTCCGGGTAGCGCCCGCCCCAGTTGCCGCATACGTACTCGATCTGCGACAGGTTGTTGATCAGCAGCGTGGCGATGAGCCGACGCATGCCTTCGTGCGGTTCGCCCTTGCCCGCGCCCCAGCCGGTGACGGCGCTGGCCGCCTGGATCGCCTGATACACCTTGAGCCGGGCGCTGCTGGCGTCGTCGTTGACGGTGGCCCGATACAGCTCCAGGTTGTACACCGCGCGATACAAACTCATTTCACCGTCCGCATCGGGCACATGCACCTTGATGGCGTCGGTATCGGTGTCGACCCCGATCAACAACGTGTCCACCGAGGCCCCGCAGCAGAAGCTGTTTTCGATGGCCTGGCGGAACTCGCGCAGCCGCGCCAGACCCGCTTCCGCCGCGTCAGTCACGTTGCTGCCATGCGCGGCACAGCCCTCGTGGGTGGGGTCGGAACTGCTCCAGTGGTACACCACTACTTTCAAGTAGCGCGTACCGGCGTCCGCCGCCACCGGGCGACCTTCGCGGTAGCGCATCAACTCGGTCTCGATCCAGCGCTTGACGTTGGCATCGACGTCGAACATGGCACCGGCGTAGGCCTTGCGACTGCGCACCGCACCATCGGGCAGACGCAGGACGTAGCGCACCAAGCCCTTCAGGCGACCATCCGAACACGGCGAGATATCCACCGCGTGGTAGCCGCTGTCGAGGAAGAATGCCACCACTTCGTCCACGTTCTGCTGCGGATTGGCGGTGCGCGCCTCCTCCGCCATCAGGCGCACTGTGCGCATGACACACTCGCCATACAGCGCGCGCATGTCCAGGTTGGCGATCCAGGCATCCCCCAGAATTCCGGCGGGCAACTCGAAGCCGAGATCCGCGCGGGCGATGGCCTGGGCACGCTCGACAAAATCGGCTTCATGCTGCTGGCCGGCAATCCGCTTCAGCACCGGAACAATACCGTCAAAGCGCCCTTTGACAGTCAACTCGTGCGCCAGCAGGCGCTGGTTCTCCGCCTCGTTGGTGAGCGGATGCCGGCACGGCCGCCCCGGGTCTGTCGAGCAGGCCGGATTGGCCGGCACGGTGGGCTTGAGCGCGAAGTCTTGGGGCGCTAATACCGGCTGCCGGGGGCGTCCCTGCAGGGCGCCGGCAGGCGTACCCAGGCCGTAAGGCGGGCGGCTTGCTCCAGACTGCGGGCTGATGTGACGCCCGGGGCGGTTTCTCGTATTCATCGCGATCTCTCGTCCGTTTGTGGGGGTGCTCACGCATTGCCTGTTTCACGTCAACCGCGTGCGCCGCCGGAATAAGTGATGGCAGAGCCTTTGGCATCGTTGCCGCTGCTGCCGGTAATCCGGCTGATGGGCAGCTCCGGCCGCTCGCGGTCTTTCCACTGCGAAGCCCCAATCACCGTACCGCGCTGATCCCCGCGCAAAGTCGGGTTGCGGCGCGTGGAGCTGCCTTCGGTGCCGGTAATGCTTTCGTTGCGCCGCCAGGCGGCACCCGTGATGGCGAAGCCTCCTTCGCGCCCGTCCCCGGTAAGGCGGCTGCGCGGCGCTTCTGGCGCTGGCGCCACAGGCGCATCGCCGTAGGCCTCATCCCGATAACGGAACTCGGGGGTACCGGAAACCAGACCGGCCGCCAGGTTCACCGGGCCGGTGATGCGTCCGGCCGCGCCGTAGGCGGTACCGGTGACGCGGCTGATCTGGCTCCCCCGCGCGCTGCGCGCAGGGGTCGTTACGCTAAAATTTCCGCGGACATCTGCCACCTCCGGGGCAGTAACCGCCACACCGGGAGCGTCGGCCGGGCCGCGCGTCAGGGGGTGCGGACTGGGCGCCATGCCCCCATGCTGGCGTACCAGCCGGTCGGTGTCCGAGTAAGCGGTGCCGCTCAGAACCTGGCGTTCACCGCGGGCGGCGCCGGTCACCTTGCTGTCCGACCCCGACCGGATACCGGTCATCGCCGCACCGGCCGCGCCGCTTCGGCGCATCATCAGGCCACGCGCGGCGGCCCGACGGTCCGACTCGCAAAACGCCGCGTATTGGTCGGGGCCCGCGTATTCCGTGCCCGAGACGGGCTGGCAACCGCCATATTCATCCCCGGTGACCTTGGCGCTGCGCTCCACCGACGTGCCGGATACCGGCTGCTCGTGCCAGGTACGCACCACGCCGACTTTTTCCGGCGCAGGAACGGGCTTACGGTTGCAGGCCTGATACTGGGCCAGCCCGGCGGATTCGGTGCCGGTCACGCTGGCGCACGCACCACGCTCGGCGCCCGTCACGCGCGCGTCGGGGGCGATTTCCGTACCGGTCAGAGGACGCTCGCGCAGGGTGCTCATCACGCTCACCTTGTGCGGCGCGCCGCTGCTGCCGCGACACAGGTTGCCGAGCTGCTCCGGCTGGTAATACTGGCTGCCGGTGAGCTTGCGGCAGGAGCCGGCTTCATCCCCGGTCACCCTGGCGCTGCGCCCGACTTCGGTTCCGCTCACGCGCTGACCGGCCTGGGTGGCGGCCACGCCGACCTTGGCGGGCCCAGGCACAGGCCTGGTCGCGCAAAACGATGCAAATTTTTCGGCGCTCAGATATTCGGTGCCGGTCACCGTCCTGCAGGCGCCGTGTTCATCTCCGGTCACCTTCACGCTGCGGCCAAGCTCAACCCCGCTCACGCGCTGACCCCGGCTGGTGCTGCCGACGCTGACCTTGGCCGCTGCCGGCTCCGGGATGGCCGCGCACAACTCTCCGTACTGCTCGGCGCCGATGTATTCGGTGCCGGTGATGGCACGGCAACTGCCCGGCTCAGCGCCCGTTACCTTGGCGCTACGCTCCACCTGGGTGCCGGTCACGGTGGTGCCGCTCAGGGTGGTGCCTTGCCCCACCTTGGCAGGAGTAGCCGGCTTCGGGCGTACCCGGCCGCTGGGTCGGCACGCGACCTGGTCGCCGCGCCCTTGCTGGCACAACTCCTCGCGGCGGGCCCGGGCCGCATCGCGCCCGCTCAATCCCGCCGGCGCGCCGGATTTTTCGCCGTTGCCCTGCTCACACCCGGCCACATCAGCTTTATCCTTATCCTTGCAGCCGCAGCCACCATCACCTCCGGTGGTGGCTGCTTGCGCCGCTGCGGACACCAGCGTTTCCACCGGAACGAGTGCGGACGTCGGCATGTCCGCCACAATCACGCGAACACCCGTGCGCGCCGCAGCGTTAGCCTGCGTCAGTCCCGCGGCCCCCTCCTGGGACAACGCCTCTCGGCGCGCGCGGGAAAGCGACTTGCCCGTAGCGCCCACCGCCTCCATGGTGGCCGGATTACTCACCATCCGCACCGGCGCGGATGGTTTCGCCCCCAGCGCGGCGCTGCCGTTGTGCGACAGCGCGTGCCGCCGCTCCAGCGCGGCGGCACGCGCTGAGCGGGGGGATGCCGTATTGTTTGCCATAGCGTCGCTCATGCCTTGATCCTTCCTTGTTCAACCAGATCCTTGCGGGCCATCTGCTGGATAGCCCTGCTCCAACCTTGCTTAGCGCCCGCGGAACACCACAAAGGAACTGCCCTGGCTTTGCGAGTAGTTGTCATACCCGATCAGGCGCACGTGATGATCGGGGTGGGCGCGGTGGCACGCCTCCAGTTCCGCGACAATGGTGTCCACCGACTGCTCGCCAAACATGGGCAGCTTCCACATGTACCAGAAGTATTTGAAGGCGCGTTCAGGCTCCACGTGCTCGATGCCGGGGTTCCAGCCCTGATTCACGATGTAGGCAATCTGGCGGCGCATTTTGTCCGGCGTCATGGCCGGCAAATACGAGAAGGTTTCGTACTTGGGTGTCGAGTTGTAGTCTTGAATGTCAGCCATTTTCCGTTCCTTTTCTTTGAGCGCAGGGCGGGCCGCCAGGCCGCGCGCTGCGGAAGTTTTCGTTTACGCCTTGGGGTCGGCCCCCAGGATCAGCGGTTCACCACATCCAGTTTGTCCACGGTATCGAATTCGAACTTGATCTCTTTCCAAGTCTCCATGGCGATTTTCAGCTCGGGGCTGTCCTTGGCGGCATCGGTGAGAATCTCTTTGCCTTCGCGCTCGATCTCGCGGCCTTCGTTACGCGCCATGACACAGGCTTCCAGCGCGACCCGATTGGCAGCGGCGCCGGCGGCGTTGCCCCAGGGGTGGCCGAGGGTGCCGCCACCGAACTGCAGCACGGAATCGTCGCCGAAAATATTGACCAGTGCGGGCATGTGCCAGACGTGAATACCGCCGGATGCAACGGGGAACACACCAGGCATGGAGCCCCAATCCTGATCGAACATGATGCCGCGCGAGCGGTCTTCGGGAATGTACGATTCGCGCATCAAATCGATCCAGCCCAGCGTGGCATGGCGATCACCTTCCAGCTTGCCGACCACGGTGCCGGAATGCAGATGGTCGCCGCCGGACAAACGCAGCGCCTTGACCAGCACGCGGAAGTGGATGCCGTGGTGCGGGTTGCGGTCCACCACGGCGTGCATGGCGCGGTGGATGTGCAGCAGCACACCGTTCTTGCGGCACCAGTTTGCGAGGCTGGTGTTGGCAGCAAAGCCGCCGGTCAGGAAGTCATGCATGACGATGGGCATGCCCAGTTCTTTCGCGAACTCGGCACGCTCCATCATGTCCTCGCAGGTCGGGGCAGTGACGTTGAGGTAGTGGCCCTTACGCTCGCCGGTTTCGGCCTCGGCGGTGTGGATCGCATCGGCCACGAACAGGAAACGGTCACGCCAGCGCATGAACGGCTGGGAGTTGACGTTTTCGTCGTCCTTGGTAAAGTCCAGACCGCCGCGCAGCACTTCATAGACGGCGCGTCCGTAGTTTTTGGCGGAGAGGCCGAGCTTGGGCTTGATGGTACAACCCAGCAGCGGACGGCCATATTTGTTCATCTTGTCGCGCTCGACCTGGATGCCGTGGGGCGGGCCACCGCAGGTCTTGACGTAGGCGAGCGGGAAGCGCACGTCTTCCAGGCGCAGGGCGCGGATGGCCTTGAAGCCGAACACGTTGCCCACCAAGGAGGTGAACACGTTCACGACCGAGCCTTCTTCGAACAGGTCGATGGGATAAGCCACGAAGGCGTAGAAGCAGGTATCATCACCCGGCACATCTTCAATGCGGTAGGCGCGGCCTTTGTAATAGTCCAAATCGGTCAAGAGATCGGTCCACACTGTGGTCCAGGTGCCGGTGGAAGACTCGGCGGCCACTGCGGCGGCGGCCTCTTCACGGTCCACGCCCGGCTGCGGGGTGATCTTGAAGCAGGCCAGAAGGTCCGAATCCAAGGGCACGTATTCCGGCATCCAGTAGGTCTGCCGATACTCTTTGACACCTGCCTCATACTTTTTTACGGCCATGTTTGCTCTCCTAGTGGCATAGTTGACAAACGCGATTGGAACCGTCATATCGGATTCCAATGGTTGAGACGTATTGTGGAAGATTCACCAATTTATAAAAGTTAAATATATTTACTATTATATTTTACTATGGTTTACTAACAACCATGTCTATCCGCCACGCTACCTTGCACCAACTCAAGATCTTCGCTGCCGTAGCTCGACACATGAGCTTCGCCCGCGCCGCTGAGGAGCTGCACCTGACGCCCCCAGCCCTGTCCATCCAAGTCAAGCAGCTCGCCGACGCCATCGGCCAGCCTCTCTTCGATCAGATCGGCAAGAAGATCTACCTTACCCCGGCCGGGGAGGCTCTGACGGCGGCCTGCCAAGACGTACTCGACCGGCTGGAGCGCCTCACCCAAGAGTTGGCGGCGCTCCAGGGACTGGAGAAGGGCAGCCTAAAAATCGCCACTCTCTCCACCGCGAAATACTTTATCCCCCGCCTGTTGGGGAGCTTCTGCGCGGAACACCCCGGCATCGACACCGCGCTGTTCGTCGGCAACCGGGAGGCCCTGCTGGAACGGCTCGTGCGCAACCAGGACGACCTCTACATCCTGGGCCAGCCGCCGGAACACATGAACGTCGCTGCGGAATCTTTCGCCGACAACCCCTTGGTGGTGGTGGCCCGGTCGGACCATCCCCTGATGCCGGAAAAGGACATCGCCCCGTCGCGCCTGCGGAACGTTCCATTCATCCTGCGCGAGCCGGGTTCGGGGACGCGCCTGGCCGCCGAGAAGTTCTTCGAGCGGCACGGTGTCGCCCTCAAGACGCGCATGGAGTTTGGTAGCAACGAGGCCATCAAGCAGGCGGTGGCCGGCGGTTTGGGTATCACTGTGCTGTCCGCCAGCACGATACGCGCAGAGCTCGCCAGCGGAGAATTGGCGGTACTCGACGTGCGTGGCTTTCCGCTGGAGCGCAAGTGGTATGTGGTCTATCCGGCGGGAAAGCACCTTACCCCGATCGTCAGGGCGTTCATGGAGTTCTTATTCGCCGCGTCGGCCCATGGCGAAAGCGGAGAGCGATAGGGCAAGGGGACGACTGGTGGTGAGGAATGGCGCCGACCCCAAAGCGGGACAAACAGGCACGCCCTTCGGTGTGCGGGAAAATTTTTTGAAACATGCCTCTTCACCTTTTTGGCCACCTTTACCAGTGATCTGGGGATCACCCCGTCCCGGGGCCGACCACGGGTCAGCAATGACAACCCGTATTCAGAGTCGCTGTTCCGAACGCTGAAATACTGTCCGCAGTGGCCGGAGAGCGGCTTTGCTGACCTTGACGCTGCACGGTTCTGGGTGCGTGACTTCATCGCCTGGTACAACCATGAGCATCGTCACAGCCGCATTCGCTTCGTCACCCCGGCCCAGCGTCACCGGGGCGAAGATCACGCGCTGCTGGCGAAACGTCATGGGCTCTATGAGGCGGCCAAGGCGAGAAATCCTGCGCGCTGGTCAGGCGGCACACGCAATTGGACACCCGTCGGTGCGGTAGATCTGAACCCGCAGCGGCAGGATAAAAAGGCCGCTTAAAAAATGGGAGACGCGACAACTACCTTGACAGACGCCGCTACCGACTGAGCTATGCCAGCTTACTTATATGTTCGGTCTAGCGTGAGGAGGCCGGCTTTCGCAATGTAGATCGGCAAGGAAAAGACCGGCCGTGGTGGCTAAAGGCGCGCCCGCCCCGGGTGGGGATCGCACAGGGTCAGCCAGAGGAGGGCGCCGGGCAGGCTGGTGAGGAGGATGGTGAAGCCCAGCAGCAGAGAGAGGGCCAATGCCTGGTCGGTACTCATTCCCAGATGGGAAAGATAAAAGACCATCAGGCCTTCGCGCAGCCCCCAGCCGGCGAAAGAGATGGGCAGGGCAAGAAAGAGGCTGATGACCGGCCAGACCAGCCAGATCGCTGCGGCACTGGGATATTCTCCCAAGGATCGCGCTAGGAGCCAGAAAGTCAGAATGGAAAGCCCCTGGACGGCCAGGGAAATGATGGCGGCCAGGGCGAAATCCCGGCGATGGCGCAACAAGGCGGCCATGGACAAACGGATGTCATGCAGTTTACCTCCCCAGCGGCCCGCCCTGGTACCCAGGAACTGCAAGGCCGGGCTCAGGATTAGGATCACCACGGCCGCATAGGCGCAAAGCAGGAGGGCAATGGTCCAGCCCATCTGCGGCAGCAACCCCACCTTTTGGCCGCCGAACAGAAAGGCCGTGGCGGCGATGGCCATGAGGGCGCCGAGACCGATGAAACGATCGCCGAAGACGGCGCCGAGGGCAAGGGTGGTCGCGCCCGTCTGATGCCGGGTGTACCACGCGCGCAGCACGTCGCCGGATACCGCGCCCGGGAGGACCTGATTGAAATAAGCCCCTACCCAATTCAGACGCAAGAGCCAGGGCAAGGGCGCGCGGCGCTCCAGGGCGTGCAGAATGACCTGCCAGCGTAAGGCGGAAATGCTGAGGTTGCAGGCATAGGCCAGACTGGCCGCCAGCAGCCAGAAAGGATTGGCCTGCAGGATGCGGGTCGCCAGGGCTTGCCAATCGGTCTGATGCAAGAGCCAGGCCAGCAGGGCAAGGGTAAACAGCACCTGCGCCAATAGCCGCCAGTGGCTACGGCGTTTGTGGACCGGCGCCAGGCCGGGCTCCCCTGGCGCAATGGTGGGGGTTCTGGTCATTGGCTGCCCTGCTCATGAAATGGGGTCAAGTCTCGCTCCTGGAAACATCCGTATCCGTCATAGCCATCGTTTTGCCGGACAATACGGCGTGAAAGGGGGCCACCTTGTCCAGGCATTCCTGATATTCCGCAGCGGCCCCGGAGTCGGCCACAATACCACCGCCTGCCCAAAAAGTGACGCGCCCGTTCTCCACCGTCAAGCTGCGGATGGCGATATTCATGTCCATGGCGCCGGCAACGTCGATATAACCGATGCTGCCGCAATAAATGCCGCGGGGACCGCCTTCCAGTTCGGCAATGATCTCCATGGCGCGGTGCTTGGGCGCGCCGGTGATGGAGCCGCCGGGAAAGACGGCCTGCAGGGCGCTGATGGCGTCTGCTCCCGGGGCCAAGCGGGCGCGCACGCTGCTCACCAGATGGTGGACGTTGGCGAAGGATTCCAACCGGCATAACTCGGGGACCGTTACGGAACCGGTGGCCGCTACGCGACCGAGGTCGTTGCGCAGCAGGTCGACGATCATGACGTTTTCCGCGCGATCCTTGGGGCTGTGCAACAAGGCTTCGACCATACGCAGGTCGGCATCGGGGTCAGGCAAACGCGGGCGGGTACCCTTGATGGGCCGCGCCTCCAGGAGGCCGTCACGGAGTGTCAACAGGCGCTCCGGGGAAAGGCTCAAGATCGCCCCCTGAGGTAAGGCGAGATAGGCGGCAAAGGGAGCAGGGTTCACCTCCCGCAGTTCCCGGTAGAGGGACCAAGGGTGGCCCGTGCAGGCAGCGCTGAAGGATTGGGCGAGGTTGACCTGATAACAATCACCGGCGTGAATATAGTCCTGCACCCGGGCGAAGGCGGCCGCATAGTCGGCCCATGACCAATGGGCCTGTACCGGTTCGCGCATCCGGAAAGGCGGAACCGGGGCGGATTCCGCAGGCCGCCGTGAAAAATGGTCGGCCCAGTAGGACCAACGCTCCCGACTGCGGGCCGTGCTTTCCAGACTCGTCAGCCACGCCTGCCGGCGCTCATGATCCACCACATAGGCGCCGTCGTAGATGCCCAGGCTGATCTCGGGCAGAGCGCCGCCGCCAGGATGCCCTATTTCCTGCAGTTCCAGACCAAAGTCGTAGGCCAGATAACCCACCGCCCCGCCTACAAAAGGGAGGTCGGCAGGCCTGTTCTCCGGCACGGGCAGGCGGGAGAGCAACTGCCGCAGGATCGTTAGCGCTTCACCGGGGTGTGCCCGCGCCACTCCATCCGGCCCTGCCACCCAGGTCTGCCCGCCCTCGCGCCATAGCCGGTAGACGGGTTCCGCGACAATCACGCTGTAGCGGCCGCGCTCGCCCCCGATGTCACAACTATCCAGCAACATGGCCCAGGGCTGCTGCGCCAGGGGCGCGAAGCGTTGGACGATGTCGTCGGGGTAGGGTACTTCCGTTATCCGCATCGGTAACCGGCGTCATGGGACTCAGAACAGGTGGAGGATAAGCGAGTCCAGCGCCGCTGCCCAGCCCATTGCATTCATGCGCCTCCCGGCATAATCTATGTCGCCATGGGGCGGTAGCTCAGCTGGGAGAGCGTCGCGTTCGCAATGCGAAGGTCGGGAGTTCGATCCTCCTCCGCTCCACCAAACAGCACGGCTCGGACCTCCCCGGGCCTTTTTTCTTGCCTGATACGTCGAGACGGCGGGGGTTCCCGCATGATGGTCTGCGAGTAGACGTGCGGTGCAGGACAAGGGATTTACCCGGGGTTGTGGCCGCCGGTTCGAGGCCGACCAGGGCGACCAGTCCTGGGCTAAAATCGTCTCCCAGTGGCAGTGCCATTATGCCGCTCCCGTTTTGCCTCCCTATCGCCGACCCGTGACACCATCGAGCCAAAGCCTGAAACAGTCCGCACGTCACCCTGGGTTTCACGTCAGGCGACTTCGACAGGGCACTGAAACTTTCCGTCAACGGATATCTGTTGCACCATACCCATGTCTACTGTAAGGGCCATCAGCCGCGGGGTATTGGACCATGTTTAAAGGATTCGTTAGCGACTTCAAAAGCTTCATCATGCGTGGAAACGTCGTCGACATGGCCGTAGGCATCGTCATCGGCGCCGCATTTTCGAGTATCGTCACTTCCCTGGTTAGTAATGTGATCATGCCTCCCATTGGATTGCTGCTGGGCAAGGTCGATTTTTCCAACCTTTATCTCCTGTTGCAGAGCGGCAGCACCCCCGGCCCCTATCCAAGCCTGGAAGCGGCTCGCAAAGTGGGCGCGGTGACGTTGAATTATGGATTGTTTATCAATGCGATGGTAAGCTTTCTCATTATTGCCTTCGTCATCTTCCTGCTCATCCGCGCAATCAATCACCTCTACCAAAAGCCCGCGGCGGCAGCCACCACCAAGGTCTGCCCTTTCTGCGCGGTTGAAATCCCTTTGGCAGCCAAGCGCTGCCCCCACTGCACATCCAATCTCGAATCATAATCGGGGCCCACATGCAGCTTCCTTTCAAACCCGCAAAGTCAACGGATGACGGGCTGCTTTCCATGTTTAGTCGCTTACATTCCGATGGACATACCCTGGAGGAAGCCCTGAACCCGTCGTTCGCCGTCCCGGCCGCGAAAGCGGGCATGGCGCCAGACCGAGAATGCGAGACCAAGCGCATCCCCATGCTGGACTGGGTTCGCAAGAAGGCCGTCGTCAATGCGGGCCGAAAAGGGTGCCACCGAGTGTCCCCGCCCAGCGGCGCGGCGAACGGTTCCCGGAATCCGGCCAAGCATTCCGGTAGCTGTCCATGAGCCTGGATTACGCCACCCTGGACACCCTGCGCCGCAGCCACCCTGCCTGGCGCCTGCTGGGAGCCGAACATGCACCGCTCATTGCCAGCTTTTTGCAGCGGGTTTTTATCACGCCCAATGTCCGGGTCATAGCTCAGGCGGATCTGGCCGAGGCGCTGGAGGACGAACTATACGGCCTGCGCGAGCAACTCGGCAGCGAGGCCTTTCCGCGGCCGGCGCTGGAGTACCTGAATGACTGGGCGGCCAACGAGCGAGGCTGGTTGCGAAAATTTTATCCGTTGGGATCGGACGAACCCCATTTCGATCTGACCCCGGCCACCGAAAAAGCCATTACTTGGCTGTCTAGCCTGACGGAACGAGCTTTCGTCGGCACCGAATCGCGCCTGCTGATCTTGTTTGAACTGCTCAAGCAGATGACCGAAGGGAGCGAGACCGACCCCGAGGCACGTATCCGCGAGCTCCACAAACGCCGTGGGGAGATCGACGCGGAGATGGAGCGCGTCATCCAGGGTGACATCCCCCTGCTGGACGATACGGCCCTGAAGGACCGTTTCCAGCAATTCGTGGGTCTCGCCCGCGAGTTGTTGGCGGATTTCCGCGAGGTGGAGCACAATTTCCGCGGGCTGGATCGGCGGGTACGCGAGCGCATCGCGCTCTGGGATGGGGCCAAGGGGGCGTTGCTGGCGGAAATCATGGGCGAACGCGACGCCATTGCCGACTCCGACCAGGGGAAAAGTTTTCGCGCCTTCTGGGATTTTCTCATGTCCAGTGCGCGGCAGGAGGAACTGACGCAGTTGATCGAGAAGGTCCTGCACTTGCCGTCGGTGGCCGCGCTCGGACCCGACACCCGCCTCAAACGGGTACATTACGACTGGCTGGAGGCCGGTGAGCATACCCAGCGCACCGTGGCGCAACTTTCCCAACAGTTGCGGCGTTTTCTGGACGACAAGGCCTATCTGGAGAACCGGCGCATCATGGGCATTCTGCACGAAGTCGAGGCCCACGCCCTGGCCGTGCGCGAGGCCATGCCGGCAGGTGATTTCATCGCCATCGACGAGACCGCTGCCAGCATCGAACTGCCCATGGAGCGCCCCCTCCACACACCCCCTGTCAAGGCCCGGATTATCGACATGCTGCTCGAACACGGCGAAGCGGATGTGGATGCCACAGCCCTCTTCACGCAGGTGGTGATCGACAAGGCCGTCCTCGCGCGCCACATCCGCCAGGCCCTCCAGACCCACCTACAGATCAGCCTGGGCGAACTGTTGGAGAGCCACCCCCTGCAACAGGGGCTAGCGGAACTGGTAAGCTATCTGCAGTTGGCGGCGGATCGGCCCAGGACCGTCATCGACGAGGACGCGAGCGAATGGGTGGCATGGCAAAGCCAGGGCGGCGAATGGAAACGGGCGCGCCTGCCACGCGTGATTTTGGTGAGGTGAGGGGATGGACAGCATGGAAGTGACAGCAGCGGACGATCTGCCGACGCTGGTGATCCCGCTGCTCAAAGGCGTGCTCTATCAGGAGAACGACGCGGCCCTATGGAATGTGCTGCTGAAACTCCAGGCCCGGCTGCGCGACTACGTGGCCGTGCTGGGGCTGGTATTGGTACTCGATGAGGCCGAGGGCTACGCCTTCCTGCGTTCGCCCACCGATAGCGAGGAGGAGTCCACGACCCCCCTGCCCCGGCTGATTGCCCGGCGACCGCTGTCGTTTCCGGTGAGCCTGCTGCTGGCCCTGCTCCGCAAGAAGCTGGCGGAGTTCGACGCCGGCGGCGGCGAAACCCGGTTGATCCTCTCCCGCGACGAGATCGCCGAGTTGATCCGGGTCTTTCTGCCCGCCGGTAGCAATGAGACCCGGCTGATCGACCAGGTGGACACCCAGATCAACAGGATCATCGAACTGGGGTTTATCCGCCGCCTGCGCGGGCAGGAGCAGATCTATGAAGTGCGGCGCATCCTCAAGGCGTTTGTCGATGCCCAATGGCTCTCCGACCTTGCATCCCGGCTGGCCGAGTACCGAGCCCGATTGGCAGGGACGACCGAAGATGAGTGAAACGCTGGGACTGGATTTTGTCACCGACGATCAACTCGCCGGCTTTCGCCTGCAACGCCTGGAGGTGTTCAACTGGGGCACTTTTGACGGCCGGGTATGGACATTGCCTCTGAACGGCAGGAACGCCCTGCTCACCGGCGACATCGGCTCCGGCAAATCCACCCTGGTGGATGCCGTCACCACACTGCTGGTCCCCACCCAGCGCATCGCCTACAACAAGGCGGCCGGCGCCGATGCCCGCGAACGCACGCTGCGCTCCTACGTCCTGGGACACTACAAGTCCGAGCGCAGCGAAAACGCCGCCACCGCTAAACCGGTCGCCTTGCGCGACCACAACAGCTATTCGGTCATCCTTGGCGTCTTCCACAACGCCGGTTACGGGCATACCGTCACGCTGGCCCAGGTATTCTGGATGAAAGACCTGCAGGGTCAGCCGGCGCGTTTTTTCACCGTGGCCGAACGCGACCTGAGCGTGACCACCGACTTCGCCCATTTCGGATCGGATATCAGCCAGTTGCGCAAACGGCTACGCCACGCCGGAGTGGAAGTCTTCGACGCCTTCCGGCCCTATGGCGCGACCTTTCGCCGCCACTTCGGCATCGACAATGAACAGGCCCTGGACCTCTTCCATCAGACGGTCTCCATGAAATCCGTGGGCAACCTCACCGACTTCGTGCGCAATCACATGCTGGAGCCCTTTGCGGTAGCACCGCGCATCAGTGCCCTGATCGCCCACTTCGACGACCTCAACCGTGCCCACGAAGCGGTGCTCAAGGCCAAGCACCAGGTGGAACTGCTCACGCCCCTGACGAACGACTGCGACCGCCATGCCGAACTGGCCGCCGAGGCCGAAGAACTGCGTGCCTGCCGCGAGGCCCTCAAATCCTATTTTGCCGGGCTCAAGGTAGACCTGCTGGACAAACGTCTGCGCCACCTCGACGAAGAACAGTCCCGGCAGACTGTCCAGATCCAGCGCCTGAGCGAACAGCGACAAAGCCGCCAGGCCGAGGAGCGGGAGCTGCGCCGCAGCATCGCCGACAATGGCGGCGATCGCATCGAACGCATCAGCGAGGAAATCCGTCAGCAAGAGGAGGAAAAGGCTCGCCGCCTGCGGAAAGCACAGCGCTATGGGGAACTGACCCATGCCCTGGCCTTGCGGGAAGCGGAGAATGCCGAGGACTTCCTCCTCCAGCACGAGCAATGCGCGACCTTGCGCGAAGCCAGCGAAATCCGTGAGGCCGAAGTGCAGAACGCCTATCACCAAATGGCGGTGGCCTTTACCCAAGGGAAGCAGGAACACACCGCCCTCAGCAGCGAAATCGCCAGCCTCCGGTCTCGCCGCAGCAATATCGATGCTGCCCAGATCGCCATGCGCAATGCCTTGTGCAGCGCCCTGGAACTGCCCGAGGACGACATGCCGTTTGCCGGTGAACTCATCCAGATACACGACGATGAGAAGGACTGGGAGGGGGCGGCCGAGCGTCTGCTGCGCAATTTCGGTCTGTCGCTGCTGGTGCCCGACGCCCACTATGCGCGCGTTTCTGCGTGGGTGGACCGCACCCTGCTCAAAGGCAGACTGGTTTACTTCCGGGTACGGACGGCCGGTCGTGGCGAGTCGCCCACCCTGCACCCCGATTCCCTGGCGCGCAAACTGGCCGTCAAGCCCGACTCTCCCTTCTACGCCTGGTTGGAACGGGAAATCTCCCAACGCTTCGACATAGCCTGTTGCGCCACCCAGGAACAGTTCCACCGCGAGATCAGGGCCGTGACCCGCGCCGGGCAGAGCAAGTCGCCCGGAGAGCGCCACGAGAAGGACGACCGTTACCGGATCGACGACCGTAGCCGCTATGTGCTGGGCTGGAGCAATGCCGCCAAGATCGCCACCCTGGAGGCCAAGGCCCAGGTTTGGGAGGCGCGGCTCGGGGAAGAGGCAAGCCGCATGGCCGCCCTGCTGGACGAACAGAAAGGCCTCAAGGCGCGTCTGGAGGCCTTGAGCAACCTGGCCCAATACACCGATTTCCGCGATCTCGACTGGCGCCCGCTGGCAGCGGAACTGGCCCGCCTGCGGGAGGACAAACGGCAACTGGAGGCAAGTTCAGACCTGCTCAAGACCCTGACCCTGCGCCTGCAGGACGTCGAAACGGCCCTCAGCGAAATCGAAAACCTGCTCGACGACAAAAAGCGTGACCATGCCAAAACCGAGCAGAAGCAAAGCGAAGCCAACGCATTGCGCCAACAGGCTCAATCCTTGCTGGAGGACTCTGCAGCGCATCGGGTCTGGTTCCCGCGCATTGACGCCCTGCGTCCGGAAGCCCTGGGCGAGCATCAGCTCAGCGTGGAATCCTGCGACAGCCGCGCCCAGGACATGCGCGAGTGGCTACAGGACCGCATCGACGCCGAGGACAAGAAACTCGCCCGCCTGCAGGAAAAAATCATCAAGGCCATGACCTCCTACAACGAGGCCTACCGCCTGGACACCCAGGACGTGGACATCAGTCTGGCAGCGGCCTTTGAATACCGCAGCATGCTGGAACGCCTCAATGGTGATGATCTGCCGCGTTTCGAGGCGCGCTTCAAGGAACTGCTCAATGAAAACACCATCCGCGAGGTGGCCAACTTCCAGTCGCAACTGGCCCGCGAACGCGAGGACATCAAGGATCGCATCGCCCACATCAACCAGTCCCTGACCCAGATCGACTATAATACCGGCCGTTACATCGTGCTGGAGGCGCAATCCGCCCCGGATGCCGACATCCGCGATTTCCAGAGTGAACTGCGCAGTTGCACCGAAGGCGCCCTCACTGGTTCCGGCGATGCCCAGTACTCTGAAGCCAAGTTCCTGCAGGTCCGGCAGATCATCGAGCGTTTTCGCGGGCGCGAAGGCCAGTCCGAAGCCGACCGGCGCTGGGCGACCAAGGTCACCGACGTGCGCAACTGGTTCGCCTTCGCCGCATCGGAACGCTGGCGCGAGGACGGAAGCGAGTATGAGCATTATTCCGACTCCGGCGGCAAGTCCGGAGGCCAGAAGGAAAAGCTCGCCTATACCATCCTGGCGGCGAGTCTCGCTTATCAGTTCGGGCTGGAGTGGGGCGCGCTACGTTCGCGGTCCTTCCGTTTCGTCGTCATCGACGAAGCCTTCGGCCGCGGCTCGGACGAATCGGCCCAATATGGCCTGAAGCTATTCCAGCAATTGAATCTGCAACTCCTGATCGTCACCCCGCTGCAAAAGATCCACATCATCGAGCCCTTTGTCGCCAACCTCGGTTTTGTGCATAACGAGGAGGGGCGCGCCTCACAGTTGCGCAACCTCAGCATTGAAGACTACCGCACCGAAAAGGACGCTCGCGTGCCGGCGGCAGCGCCGTCCCAATGACCCCCTGGACCACCCCCGCCGATCTGCGCGCGCAGGTGCAAAAGCTCTGGGACAATGGGCGATTGCTGGCCGATCTCCTGCGCGAAGACCGCCTTTTTCCTCTGCGCCTGACGCTCAAGGGGCCAAGCTCTGCCGACCTGTCGGAACGCTTCGACGCCGTCCGCACCTGGATCGGAAAGCTCCAGGAGGGTCAAAGGCACGGTTACCGCATCGCTTGGCGTGAAGTACGGCACCGCATCATCGGCAGCAATGCCCTACCCGAGACGGTATGGATCGACACCCTGGAAAATGCCCTGGGCCTGATCGGCAAGGGCCGGGAGGCAGAGCGTTTCCAGGGGCTGGTCACCCAGACGCGGCAGCGACAACCCCCATTGCTGGCCTGGCTTGGCAAACGGCCGCTCAAGGCCGTGGAACTTGCCCCGGACTGGTCGCGCCTGCTGGACATGGTTGCCTGGCTGCAGGCCCACCCGCGCCCCGCTGTCTACCTGCGGCAAGTGGACCTTCCCGGCATTCACAGCAAATTCATCGAAGCGCATCGCGGCGTGCTCTCCGAACTCCTCGATCTCGCCCTAACCAGGGACGCCATCGACTGCGCAGCCAGCGGCGCCGGCCAGTTCGCACAACGCTACGGCTTCCGCGACAAGCCGTTGCGCGTGCGCTTTCGCCTGCTCGACCCGTGTCGCAGCCTGCTGCCTACCGCCACCGACCAGGATCTCACCGTCACCCACGACACCTTTGCCCAACTCGATCCCAACGTGGCCCGGGTATTCATCACCGAGAACGAAATCAATTTTCTCGCCTTTCCTCAGATGTCCGACAGTCTGGTCCTCTTCGGCGCCGGCTATGGCTTCGACATGCTCGCCCAGGCGGCTTGGCTGCAAACCAGATCCATTCATTACTGGGG
This sequence comes from Acidithiobacillus sulfuriphilus, assembly GCF_003721225.1. Classification (GTDB taxonomy): domain Bacteria; phylum Pseudomonadota; class Gammaproteobacteria; order Acidithiobacillales; family Acidithiobacillaceae; genus Acidithiobacillus_B; species Acidithiobacillus_B sulfuriphilus. The sequence continues at coordinate 18,218 of NZ_RIZI01000188.1, forward strand.
GGATATCGACACCCACGGCTTTGCCATTCTCGACCAACTGCGCGCGCACTTTGGCCATGCGCAGTCCTTCCTCATGGACCGCGCCACCCTCCTCGCCCACCGAGCGCAGTGGGGCAAGGAGCCGCAACCCCTACTGCGCGACCTGACCCGCCTCGGTCCCCAGGAACGCGCCCTCTTTGCTGACCTGCGCGATCAGCGTCTGGGCCAAAAGATCCGCCTCGAACAAGAGCGGATCGGCTTTGCCTGGCTAGAACGGGCCTTGGACGGGATCCGGCCGGGCGGCCCGCAGGCCCCTGCCCTTCCAACATCCGTTTCGGGTTCATGACGCTGGCTTGCGCTGGGTGCATCTCCATGCCGATGCCGTGCACAGCATCTCCGACGTCCTCGGCGCCTTGCTCATCTTCGCCGCCATTCGCTTTTCCCGCCACCGCTCGGCCCGGTTTCCCTACGCTGCCGTCCCCCGCACCCCTGGAAGCGGCACGGTAGGTTCACGACCCGCCGCGGAAAAATACCGGCACATACTGCCAGGCAGCGCGGCGCAAGGCCTCCCGATGCACCGGCGTATCCGGATCCCAGCCTCCGAGAAGTGCCCAGAAACGCGGCCCATGATTCATTTCCCGCAAATGACAGAGCTCATGAAGCAGCACATGGCGCACCAAAGGCGCGGGCAGAAAGAGCAACTGGGCATTCAAACTGATACTGCGCTGGCTGGAGCAACTCCCCCAGCGGCTGCGCTGGTGGCGCAGGCTCACGTTACGATAGTGCAGGCCGGTTTCGGCGGCCAGGGTCGCCAGCAGGGGGAAGAGATGGCGCTCCCCCTCCTGCTTCAGCCAGCGCCGCAGCAGGAAACGGGGGGCATCCCTATCCTCCGGAGCATGGCTCAGGTACAGATGGCGGCTGGCCGGTGCCGCAGTCAGCCGGGCCGTATTCAGGGACGCAGACCGCATGTGCCGGATCGCCCAGACCTGACCGACGGCAGCGAGGGAGAGGCTGGCAGGGAGATCTTCCGGATCTGCCTCCGTTGCCGACAATTCCTGCGGCCGCTGCCCTTGCAGACGCTGCAGGTGCTTCTCTATCCACGCGGCACGGGCGGCCAGGGCCACCCCCACCTGCTCCGGCGGGTAATGGCTGGGGAGCACCACCACCACCCCATCCGCGGCGGAAATCTGGATGCGCAAATAGCGCGCCCGCGTCGAGACGCGCACCGCATAGGGCTGCACCTGCCCATGGGGAAGGACGAGGGGAGGGAAAAAGGCCATGGCCCAAAGTATAAACGCAAGCGCCTGGTCCAGTCATTGGACCCGCCACCCGAAAACGGCCGGATCGAGGCTTACGCCAGGCCCCGCCCGCGTTGACTTGCGCGGGCCCCCATGCCTAAATGGCGCTATCCCATTCATGCGTGGAAAACTATGGATTTTGACGCCCTTCGCCGTACCATGATCGAATCCCAGATTCGCACTTGGGACGTCCTGGACCCCCGCGTCCTGGCCACCGTGGCCCAGGTCAAACGCGAGGACTTCGTGCCCACCGCCCTGCGCCATCTGGCCTTCGTGGACTTCAATATGCCCCTGGAGTACGGCGAGGTCATGTGGACACCCAAGATGGAAGCCCGCGTTTTGCAGGAACTGGATCTCCAGCCCCAGGACCGGGTACTCGAAGTGGGCACGGGCAGCGGCTATTTCACCGCGCTGCTGGCCAAAATGGCGGGGATGGTGCATAGCGTCGAAGATCGGGCCGATCTCGCCCGCCCCGTGGAAGGCCGCCTGCAGGTCCATGGCATTCACAATGCCCGGATCGCCGTGGGCGACGCCTCCGCCGGGTGGGCCCAACATGCCCCCTATGACGCCATCTGCCTGACCGGCTCCCTGCCCAACCTCCCCGAGGCATTCAAGGAGCAGTTGGCCGTGGGCGGGCGCCTCATTGCCATCCTCGGTGACGCGCCGGCCATGACGGTGCGGCGCATCGTGCAGATCCGCCCGGGAGCCTTTGAAACGAACGACCTCTTTGAAACGGAAATCCCTCCCCTGCGCCACCGGGCCGCGCCGCCCCCCTTCATCTTCTAAAACGCGCCCATGCTGCTCCATGCCCAGACCAGCCTCCTGCTGCTGGTGGACCTGCAGGACAAGCTCCTGCAGACCCTGCCCCCGGCCCCGCGCAATGCCATGTTGGGGGTCATCCAGCGCCTCGCTCGCTGCAGCCAGATCCTCGCCATCCCCCAGTTGGCGACGGCCCAATATCCCCAAGGGCTCGGAGCGGTGCGGGAGGAGTTCCGGCAAAGCGCCGCCACAGTCCTGGAGAAAACCGCCTTCTCCTGCCATCGCGACCCCGCCATTCGCCAATGGCTGGAGCAGCATGCGGGACGGCGCCAGGTCGTCCTGGTGGGGGTGGAGGCGCACATCTGCATTTTACAGACCGCCCTGGATTTGCAGAGCCACGGCTGGTCGCCCGTGGTGGTGGAGGACGCCTGCGCCGCGCGGGATCCGGCCCATGGGGTCAATGCCATGATGCGCCTGCGCCAGGCCGGGGTCTGCATCGCCAATGGCGAATCCGTCCTCTACGAATGGCTGGGGGACGCCGCCCACCCTGCCTTCAAGACACTGGCACCCTTTCTGCGCTGAGCCGCGCCCCGGGCCCGGTCAAGCGCCTTGTTCAGAGGCCCATTCCATGCTCCATTACCGCGTCACCCTCCGCCCCCTGGCCCATTGCTTCGACATCGCCCTGGAGATAGCGGAGCCCGATCCCGATGGGCAGGTCCTCGCCCTGCCCGCCTGGGTACCCGGCAGCTACATGATCCGCGACCTTGCGCGCCACCTGGTCCAGATCAGCGCCGAAAGCCGGGGGCGGCCGCTGCCGGTGACCAAGTTCCGCAAAGACCACTGGCGGATTGAGCCCAGCAGCGGCCCGCTACAGATCCAGTACCGCATTTTTGCCCTGGATGCCTCGGTGCGCACGGCCTATCTCGACGAGTCGGGCGGCTTCTTCAATGGGCCCGCCCTCTTCCTACGGGTGGTCGGGCAGGAAGATCTGGCCCATGAGATGACCCTGATTGGCCCGGAAAGCTGGCAGGTGGCCACGGCCATGGCCGCCGTTGCCGCCGAGCCCTGGGGTTTCGGCCGCTATGGCGCCGCCGACTACGCCGAATTCATCGACCACCCGGTCATCCTGGGCCAACTCGCCTGCGTTCGCTTCCCCGTCCTGGAGCGCCCCCATAGTCTCGTTCTGCAGGGGCGGCATCATGCCGATCTTCTTCGCCTCGGGCGCGATCTGGAAACGCTCTGCACCTGGCAGAACCGCTTTTGGGAAGCAACCCCCTTCAACCATTACCTCTTTCTCTGCCAAGCCACGACAGACGGTTATGGCGGCCTGGAGCATCGCGCCTCCAGCGCCCTCATCTGCCAGCGCAACGACCTGCCCACGGCACTGCAAGGTTCGCCGGACGAAGGCTATTATCGCTTTCTGGGGCTGGCCAGCCACGAGTACTTCCATGCCTGGCTGGTCAAGGCCATCCGCCCAGCCGTCCTCGCCGCCAGCGACCTTTCCGCCGAGGCCCTGACCCGGGACCTCTGGGTCTTTGAAGGGATCACCTCCTACTATGACGACCTGGCCCTGCTGCGCTGCGGGCTCCTGCCCGAAGAGCAGCATCTGCGCGGCCTGGGCCGGGAAATCACCCGCCTGCTGCGCAGCCCCGGCCGGCATCGGCAAAGTCTGGGCGCCTCCAGCCAGGACGCCTGGATCAAGCTCTATCATCCCGGCCCCAACACGCCCAATGCCGAAATCAGCTATTACAATAAAGGGATGCTGGTGGCCCTCTGCCTCGATCTCCACCTGCGCCGCGCAAGTGCCGGGCAGTGCAGCCTGGACATGGTGCTCCATGCCTTGTGGCAAGCCCATGGGGTAACGCAACGCCCCTTGCCCGAAGGCGGCTTCCTGGCGGTGGCGGAAAAAGCCACGGAAATGGCATTGGAGGAAACGCTGCGGCCCTGGATCGAGGGCACCGGCGAACTACCCCTGGCCGAACTTCTGAGCGCCTTCGGCATCGCCCTGCGCCTGCGCAGCGCCGAGGGCCCCGAAGACCCGGGCGGTACCCCTCCTGCCGGCCTGGCAGCGGCAGCGCGGCCCTGGCTGGGGGCCAGATGGAAGGCCGGAACGCTGGGCGCCGAGTTGGCCCACGTATGGACGGATGGCCCGGCGGAACGGGCGGGCCTGAGCCCCGGAGATCAAATCATTGCCCTGGACCATCTCCATTGCAATGACCGCAACCTGCAGGAGCGCCTCGCCGCATATCCCCTGAACACCACGGTCGCCCTCCACTTTTTCCGCGGCGATCTGCTCCGCCAGACCGAACTGCTCCTCGGCAGCGCTCCCGAAGATACTGCCTACCTGGAAAAGCTGGATGGCCTCGACGCCGTGGTGGCGGAACGGCAAAAGCGCTGGCTTTACGGCGCCACCACCGGGAAGTCATAGCGCAGGCGGCGCAAGTCCCGGCATTGACCGGAGTCCGCATCCACTTGCAGCAAAAGCCCGCAAAAGGTGGCCACGCCATCCACCGCCTCCGCCCGGCCGGGGAGCGCGGTGATGAAGCGCCGCAAGGCCGCGTCCTTGTCCACACCGATGATGGAATCGTAGCAGCCGCACATGCCCGCGTCGCTCTGGTAGGCCGTGCCCCCCGGCAGGACCCGTTCATCGGCCGTCGGCACATGGGTATGGGTACCCACGACGGCCGACACCCGCCCCGCCAGATGCCAGCCCATGGCATACTTCTCGCTGGTGGCCTCGGCATGAAAATCCACCAGTACCACCGGACAATCCGCCGGTCGTTGGGCGAGGGCCGCATCGGCTGCGCGAAAAGGGCAATCATAGACAGGATGCATGAACAGCCGGCCCATCAGATCCAGAACGCCCAAGCGCAAACCCGAAGCCGTTTCCACCACCACCCACCCGCTTCCCGGCGTCCCTGGCGGCGCATTGTAGGGACGGAGCAGGCGCCTTTCCCCGGCGATGTAATGGAGCGTTTCCCGCTGGTCCCAGACGTGATTGCCCGTGGTGATGACGTCCACGCCCCAGGAGAAAAACTCTGCGCAGATGGCCGGCGTAATACCCTGACCACCGGCGGCATTTTCGCCGTTGACCACCACCGCATCCAGGGTGAGCTCCCCGCGCAGGCGCTCCAGCCCCTGCCGCAAGGCGCGACGCCCCACCGCAGCCATCACATCGCCGGCAAAAAGGATATTTACAGTCATGATGTTACCGTAAAACAACCGGACTCCGTACACAAGGCGTGGAGCGGCACATCCCAGGGTTCCACCGGCAAAAGGGGCACTTCCTGGCAACTATAGGCCACTCCCACCAGGCGCGGCCGCTGCCAAGCCGTGCGGTGGTGCAGATGGGCCAGACTGCGGTCATAAAAGCCGCCCCCCATTCCTAAGCGATGGCCGTGACGATCGAAACCCACCAAGGGCAGCAGCAGCAAGTCCAGCCGCCTGACCGGGCGCTGGGCGCGGCGCTTCCCGCGCGGCTCGGGGATGGTAAAACGGTTCTTGCGCAATACGGACTTTGGGGAAAAGGGTGCAAAGCGCAGGCTCCGGGCAAAGGGCTTGACGAGCACCGGCAGATAAAAGCGTTTTTTTCGCGCCCCAGGCATCCGCATCAAGGGTAAGAGGCTGATTTCGCCATCCATCGGCCAGTAAATCCCGATGTCTCGGGCGCGCCGAAAATGCGGCAAACGGGACAATCGCTTTGCCAAGGCCAGGGCGGCATGGGCAGCAAGGGGAATGGAGATGGTCCGGCGTCGGGCGCGCAACGTGCGCCGTAAGGCGCTTTTCGTCAAAGAGGTGCCTCCCGCCTGGGTCGTGCAGCCCGCTATCCCATGAACCTGATGTTCAGGTGGGTATCCACACACCGCTTTAGGCTACTCCGCGAGGGAGCGGCACACCGCGGTGATGACTGGGGATTCCCCGGATAGACAATGTTGGTTCAGGAATCATCTCGGCCACTCGAGCCCCGCAGGAGGCAGATTCAAACTACCCTTCCGCCCGTGCCGTGTCAACCAGAACGCGGAGCCGTTTCTCCAGACCCGCCAAAGCCGTTTCCTGAGCCTGCAAAGACTGGCGCGCGCGCATCAGATCCGCCGCCAGGTTTACCGCCACCATCAGCACCGTACGCTCCTTGCTCGCGGCACGGCCACGCGCCCGCACCGTCTCGATCTGCCCTTGCAGGAGGGTCACCGCCTCCTGTACCAGCCCCTGCTCTTCCACCGGGCAGGCGATCTGATAACTTTGACCCAGCAAGGTAATCGTCAGGTGTTCCATTGCTTCGGCTGCGCTCCTATCCATGCTGCTCCCCGCCCTCCCAGCGTTCCACCTGCAGCAGGAGATCCGCCAAACGCGTGCAAACCTGTTGCTGGCGATGACGCAACAATTCGTTTTCTTCTTCCAGAAGGCGCACCTGCCTTTGCAAGGCCTGGATGGTCCGGGTAACCTGTCCTTCTTTCCCCGCCTGGCGACGCAGCGTACGGTAATCCGTTATAATGCATTCCAGCTCGGCGAGCATGGGCTCGAAACGGGATTCCATCACCGCACCCCAGATCATGTTGACGATATTCATGAGTGTACGAAGCACCCTGACCATTTGCAAACCAGGCCGCCCCTAGATGTTGCGCCTCACGGATCCCGGCAAGCGCTCCCAAGGTTTTCGCCACCGACTTTTGGTCGCTGCGATCCTATCGGTCCTGGCGATTTTCTTCGTCGTCCTGCGCCTGATGGATTTGCAGATCCTCCATTACGCCAAGTTTCGCACCCTCGCCCACAACAACCACGTCGCGCTGGTGCCCGTCGCCCCGCCCCGGGGCCTGATCCTGGCGGATCATGGGGAGGTGTTGGCGGACAATCAACCCACCTATGTCGTGGAAGTCGTTCCCGATGAAGTCCACGGCCTCCGGCAAACCATGGCCGAACTGAGCACCCTGCTGGCGCTGACGCCGCGGGAATTGCGGCAGTTTCAGGAAAATCGCGCAGCCAAGCCGGACTTTGACCCCATCGTCGTGAAAACGCAGCTCACCCCCGCGCAAATGGCGGCCATAGCCGTCCGCCAACTGGATCTGCCGGGGGTGCGCGTGGTGGCCATGCTCCATCGCGACTACCCCTACAACAGCCTGTTCTCCCATGTCGTGGGTTATGTGGGCCCCGTTACCGCCGCCGACCTCCGCCAATTCAACCCTTCCAGCTATCTGGGCCAAAACTATATCGGCAAAAGCGGCCTGGAGCGTTTTTATGAACGGGACCTGCGCGGAAAGGTGGGCTACCAGATCAAGGACATCAACGCCATGGGCTTGCAGGTGGGCACCCTGCGCAGCATCCCCTCGGCTCCCGGCGACAACCTGGTCACCCACCTGCGCCTGCGCCTGCAGGAGGCTGCGGCCCAGGCCCTGCAAGGCAAAGGCTATCGCGGCGCGGTAGTCGCCCTCGACCCGCGCACCGGCGCTGTCCTGGCCATGGTCACCAGCCCCAGCTTCAACGCCAACTGGTTCGTGGACGGCATCAGCGACGCCCACTGGCAAGCCATCCTCGACAATTCCGGCCGTCCGCTGATGAACCGCGCCGATAACGGACTGTATCCCCCCGGCTCCTGCGCCAAACCCTTCTACTCCATTCAGGCCGTGCAGGCAGGCATCATCACGCCTGATTACCATACCTATTGCGCGGGCAACTTTCAGCTCGGCGGCCACACCTTCTGGGACTGGAACCGCTCCGGCTTTGGCAACACCGGCCTGACCAAGGCCCTGGCCTGGTCCGTGGATGTCTTTTACTACAAGCTCGCCGTAAAAATGGGCATCGCCCTGCAGGATCAGACCCTCTGGCGTTTCGGTTTCGGCCATGCCACGCCCATCGACCTGCCCGGCGGGGCCAGTGGATTCGTCCCCACGCCACAATGGAAGGAACAGCACCTGCATGCGCCGTGGTACACCGGGGACTCGGTCATTCTCGGCATCGGCCAGGGCTATCTCCTCGTCACCCCGCTGCAACTGGCCCGCGCCGTCGCAGCCATCGCCAATGGCGGCTACCTGGTCTACCCCCATGTGGCCAAGGCCCTGGTCAACCCCGAAAGCGGCGGAGTCCGGAACCTGGGTTTCATCCCACCCGAAGATCTCCATATCCCCGCCGCTGCTCTCCATGCCGTGCGCAAGGGGATGGAGGCCTGCGTCAACGAGGGCACCTGCCGCAGCATCAGCGTCCCCGGCATCAGCATCGCCGGCAAAACCGGCACCGCCCAGATACCCATCGCTTACAAAAACGGACGCACGGTCTATAATGACGACTCCCTGTTCATCGGCTGGGCACCCGTCCATCATCCGCGCATCGCCGTGGCCGTAGTGGTGGAATACGGCGGCGCCAACGCCTGGCAGGCTCTGCCCGTGGCCCATGCGGTCATCCAGGCCTACCTCAAAGGGCAAAAGCCCGCCACCGTTCCGGTCTCCGGGCCCGACACTCCAGCGGCCAAGCAGCCCTAGCGCCTGGGTCAGCCCCTCCCATTCCCTACCCAGCGCAGATTGGTCCTTGCCGAAAGGGCAAGACGTCATTATGATGCAACGCCTTAAACCCATTGGGGAGAAAGGTTCTGTCAACCCTCGCCCCGCTCACCATCCAAGCTCACAAGGAGTCCCGACAATGACAGATTTCGCTTTGAATGCGCGCCCGCGCGAAGAAAATGGCCGCCGTCCCAGCCGCCGTCTGCGCCGCGAAGGCCTCGTGCCAGCCGTTGTTTATGGCGACGGCAAACCGGCCCGCGGCATTGCCCTGGAAGCCCGCGAACTGCGCAAACTCCTCCCCGACGATCGTGCCTATACCCACATCATCGCGCTCCATCTCCCCGACGGCACGGAGACGGCACTGATTCGCGATATCCAGATGCATCCCTACAAGGAAGAGGTAGTGCACATGGACTTCCTGCGCGTTCACGCGGGCGAGCGGGTGACTCTGCATGTCCCCGTGCATCTGCTCGGCGAGGCCCAGTGTGTCGGGCTCAAGGCCGGCGGCGTGCTGCATCGCGCCGTCGTCGAACTGGAAGTGGAAGCGCCGGTGGACCGCCTGCCCGAGGCCATTGAAGTGGATATCCGCAATCTGCAGATCGGCGAAAGCCTGCACCTCTCCCAGCTTACCCTCCCGGCCGGCGTGCAGTTGCTGGCCCTCAAGCACGAAGACGACAAGGAGCTCGTTTCCGTGCACAGCGCCCGCATCGGCGGTGAGGAAGAAGGTGAGGAAGCCACACCTGCCTCCTGAGGGGGACCATGGACTGGCTCCTGGTCGGGCTGGGCAACCCGGGTGCGGAATACCTTCGCACCCGGCATAACGCCGGCTTCTGGTTTGTCCGCGCCCTTGCCGCCGACCATGGCCTTATCCTGCGCCCCGAAAGACGCTGGCGCTGTCTCGCCGCCACTTGGTCCACGAGCGGTCAGGAGATCGGCCTTTGCCTGCCGCAGGAGTTCATGAACCGTAGCGGTGGCGCAGTCCAGGCCATGGCCGCCTTTCACAAAATTCCGGCCGCCCGCATCCTGGTCGTCCATGACGACCTGGACTTGCCCGTCGGTATCGCCCGCCTCAAACTGGGAGGCGGTCACGGCGGTCACAACGGTCTGCGCGACATCGACCGGGCCTTGGGCAGCCGCGCTTACTGGCGGCTGCGCATCGGCATCGGCCACCCCGGCCACAAGGACGCCGTCGTCGGTTACGTCCTGGGAGTACCCGGTCCCGCGGAAAAGGCCGCCATCGACTCGGCCATTGCCCAGGCCCTGGCCGTCCTGCCCGATTTTTTCGCCGGGCGGATCGACCAGGCGCAACTGACTTTGCACAGCAATTAGGAGAACGAGATGGCCCTGGCCTGTGGTATTGTCGGTTTACCCAATGTGGGCAAGTCCACCCTCTTCAACGCCCTGACCAAGGCCGGGATAGCTGCCGAGAACTACCCATTCTGCACCATCGAGCCCAATGTCGGCATTGTCTCCGTACCCGATCCGCGCCTCGCGCAACTGGCCAAGATCGTCAAGCCGCAGCAAGTGTTGCCGGCCAGCATGGAGTTTGTCGACATCGCCGGACTCGTGGCCGGCGCCGCCCAGGGCGAGGGCCTGGGCAACCAGTTTCTCGCCCATATCCGTGAAACCGACGCCATCGCCCTGGTCACCCGCTGTTTTGCAGACCCCAATGTCGTTCACGTCAGCGGCAACGTCGACCCGGTTCGGGATCTCGAAGTCGTCCTCACCGAATTGATCCTGGCCGACTTGGCCACTGCCGAAAAAGGCTTGGCGCGTATTGCCCGACAGGCCAAAGGCGGCGCCAAAGAGGCCGTCGCCGAGGCAGCGCTGCTGGAGCGGCTCCTCCCCCATCTCAATCAAGGGCGCACCGCCGCCAGCCTAACCATGAGTCCGGACGAGCGGGACCGTCTGCGTCCCCTTTGCCTGCTCACCATGAAACCCCTGTTGATCATCGCCAATGTCGCCGAAGGGGAACTGCAGGAGGGCCCCTGGCGCGCTCCCCTGACGGCCTGGGCCGAGCAGCAGGGTGCCCGCGTCGTCCCGGTCTGTGCCGCCATCGAGGCCGAACTCGCCGAGCTGGAGCCGGAGGAACAGCAGGCCTTCCTGGAGGATCTGGGCCTGGAAGAGCCCGGACTCAACCGCATCATCCGCGCCGCCTATGGGCTCCTGGGCCTGCAGACCTACTTCACCGCCGGCGTCAAGGAAGTGCGCGCCTGGACCGTTCCCGTGGGTGCCACCGCCCCCCAGGGGGCGGGCGTCATCCATAGCGATTTCGAGCGCGGATTCATCCGTGCCGAGGTCATCGCCTATGACGATTTCATTCGCTACCAGGGCGAAAGCGGGGCCCGCGAGGCCGGCCGGATGCGTCTGGAGGGCAAGGACTATGTACTGCAGGACGGCGACGTGGTGCATTTCCGTTTCAACGTCTAAGGCGTAGACTAGGTGTAAATTTCCGGCACTGTCGAGGAGTGGCCACCATGTTGTATCCCGAGTTGTTCAAGTCCTTGGAAAGCGCACGCTGGAATATGAGCACGGATATTCCCTGGGATCAGTTCGAGCGCGACCGGATCAGCGACGAGCAACTGCGCACCATCAAGATGAATGCCGTCACCGAGTGGTCGGCCCTGCCCGCCACGGAGATGTTCCTGCGCGACAACCGCGACGATTCCGACTTCTGCGCCTTCATGTCCATCTGGTTCTATGAAGAGCAGAAACACGCCTTGGTCCTCATGGACTACCTCCAGCGCTTCGCACCCGACTATGTCCCCAGTGAGGAAGAACTGCACAAGGTCCGTTTTGAATTCGACCCGGCCCCGGCCCTGGAAACCCTCATGCTGCACTTCTGCGGCGAGATCCGTCTCACCCATTGGTACAAACGCGCCGCCCAGTGGCACACGGAGCCGGTCATCCGCGTCATTTACGAGACCCTTTCCAAGGACGAAGCCCGCCATGCCGGGATTTATCTCAAGTATATGCGCCGCGCCATTGAACGGCACGGGGACGAGGCCCGCCTGGCCTTCGCCCGCATCGGCGTGCTCATGGCCAACACCAAGACCGCCAAGGCCCTGCACCCCACCAACCTCCACGTGAGCAAGGCGCGCTATCCCGAGGACAGCGTCCAAAGCCAACTCCCCGATCCCGGCTGGCTGGAGCAATGGCTGGACACCCAGATCCATTTCGACGACATCTGGGAGCAGAAGGTCATCAACGGCATTCTCCGCAACCTCTCCACCCTGCTGGACACCCCGCTGCAGAACGCCAAGGACCTCAGCCGTTATCGCAGGGCCATGGTCGCGCGCATGGGAGGCGGAGCGGAAAATTCGCAGCAGGCAGCCGGTTAGCGCGCAACAGGCGGAAACGACGAGGAGACTCTCCTGCACGCGTGCCCTGAACGGAACCCGTTGGCTTGGGGTTCGCGCAACCCAGGCCCACCGCCAGGCTGTGGCCGGACAGCGACAGCTTGGCGCATTGTTTTCCCTATCGAGCGTCCGTGCCTGGTGGCAAAGGGCTACACCTCCCTCCCCGATTCCCGGCTAGCGCAATGGCGAAGAAGCGTGCAAATACCCATTATCCGCCGGGAGCGGCTTCCGCCGCAGATTCTTCTAGGAATGGCATTATTCTTGCTATTCTTCACCGTCAGCGGTACCGAACGTAGCGTCATTTGAACGGATGTGCTCCCGGTGCACCCCGCCATCCGGGAACATGCCGCACAACCCGTAGGAGTGGCCCATGGCCGCGATCTGCTCCGGGGTTTCGGCGCTTTGGGTCGCGGGCATGGGCCACTCCGACACGGAGGCGCGCAGCAGTGGATGGAAGGATTGACACACGAGATAACCCCAACGCCCCTACTGGTCGGGAAGCAGCAAGGCTCGTTTTACCATTCTCATCATGGAGAGAAAATATGCGCAAAATCCTTTTCCTGGGCGCCGGCTTATTGCTCCTGGCCGGCTGTGCCAACAACCCCTACGGGCCCTACGGCTCCACCCCGGCATTCGGCAGCAGCAGCACCACTACCGACACCGCCACCGGGGCGGCGCTGGGTGCCGTGGCCGGGGCCGTCATCGGCAACCAGACGCACAGCCCCCTGGCGGGCGCCGCCATCGGCGCCGGCGTGGGCGGCCTGGCCGGCTATGCCATCTCCAAAAACCAGAATGGAAGCCCAGCCAATTGCCCCTCGGGATACAACTGCACCCCCAATACCCCGCCCCCCTCCTGCCCCCCTGGCTACACCTGCACCCCCGGCTACGGGCAATAGCCGAAGGAACGGTGCGCGGCCACCGCTGTATTCGGGCATGGGCCTTATTGCTTGCATCCTCCGGTGGATGTGCTAATCTTTGAAGTGGCCAGTTCGGCTATTTCTTTTATTTGGGGTGTAACATGGCAGTCGGTACTGTAAAGTGGTTCAATGATAGCAAGGGCTTTGGGTTCATTACGCCGGAAGATGGCAAGGAAGACGTATTCGTGCACCACTCCGCCATCGAAGGGAGCGGTTTCAAGTCCCTCGCCGAAGGCGAGCGCGTAACCTTTGAAGTGACCCGCGGCCCGAAGGGCTTGCAGGCCGAGAAGGTTCGCCGGGCGTAATGCCCGCAGGGTGGCCTTTCAGCCACCCTCCCCTTGCGGGGACAAAGTAGTATAACACCGTATTCATACCGGTTTGGCCTTTGCGATTCCGGTTTTTCTTTGTTGCGCCCGTGAGGAGTGGTTCTGTGGCCTTAGCGTGGAGCCTTGCTGCGCGCCAGCAAGACCGAAGCCTCTGCCAGACGTGCAACCCCCTCGGCCACACTGCCAAAAAACAAATGATCCACGCCACGGCGACCGTGGGTTCCCAGAACGATCAAATCCGCGCCCCAGCTTCGCCCTTCCTGACTGATCAGCGCTGCCACCCGATGCCCACCCACGCCGGTTTCCAGAAGACGGCTCGTGAAAGACACGCCCAAGGCCTCGGCACGCGCGGCGGCTTTACCCAAGATCTCCTGTCCCTGCGCCCGAAGCAGATCGAGCACTCCGCCGCCTGCCAGATAATAACCATAAATATCGACCACATGGAGAATGAGCAGCGCCGCCCCCTGCTCTGCCGCCAGTTGCGTGGCTGCGTCTACGGCGGCCTCCGATGGTACGCTGCCGTCGGTAGCCAACAAGATCTTTTGGTACATATCTCACCCCCTTCGTAAGGATCAGCACGATTTAATTTGCTGGCCCATGCAGACCAGATCCCCAAGAACCTTCCTGGAAAAGCATGAAAGGCCCCAGCAGGCCAGGAAGGTCTTTCCTCCCTAATGTACCGCAGCGGAAATCGTCCGGGCAGCCGCTGCGGCGCTGGCCACGGACCGCTCCGCCTGCTGGTTGCGCACGATTTTGGCCGCCGCTTCCTGGCTCAGGACCACGATACTGACGCGGCGGTTCAGGGGTGAATCGGGATTCTGCGGATCATAAAGCACCGCTGAGCCCATCCCCACCACGCGCAATACCTTGCTCTCATCCAGCCCGCCCTGTACCAGCACCTGGCGCACGGCGTTGGCACGCCCCGCCGAAAGATTATAGTTGCTATAGCCCTTGCCCCCATTCTGATAGTGCAAGGCATCGGTATGACCGGTGATGCTGACCTGGTTGGGCAATCGATTCAGCGATGGAGCAATGGCCTGGAAAATGCTGCGCGCGTAGGACTCCAGGTCGGTGCTGCCCAGGGCGAACATGGGTCTTTTCGCGCTATCGACCACCTGGATACGCAGGCCCTCGCTGGTAATGCTCACCAATAATTGATGGCGGAAGGCATTGAGCAGCGGGTTGCTGACGATTTGCTGATCAAGGACTTTTTGCAGATTTTCCAGATTCTTCCGGTCAACGGCGGCTGCGGACTGGGCAAGCTGCGTGCTATTGGGCTTTGCTCCGCGCTGTTCTTCCCCCACGGTCTTGGTCAAATTGCTGCCGCCGCCCGGCAATATGGAGTTGGAGGAACCGCTGCCTGGACCGCCCATGAGGGAAACCTTCTCGGGATTTTTAAACCACTCGGCAATGCCCTGGAGCTGCGCTTTAGTCGTTGAGCCCAACAGCCACATCAAGAGAAAAAAGGCCATCAGCGCAGTCACAAAGTCGGCATAGGCGATCTTCCAGGCCCCGCCATGGCCGCCGGCGGATTTTTTGATCCGCTTGATGACAATGGGCTGAGTTTTATCGTCACCCGACATGCTGGATCACTTTCCTTTCATTTCGCGCAGATGGGCATCCATTTCCTGGAAGCTCGGACGTTCGGTGGAAAACAGCACCTTACGCCCGAACTCAATGGCCACCTGCGGTGGGTAGGCATTCATGGTCGCCAGCAGGGCCACCTTGACGCATTCCAGCATCTTGCTGCTTTCCTCGGCGCGTTCCTCCAGGCGTGCAGCCACCGGCGCAACCACGGCATAACCAAGCAAAATACCCAGAAAGGTACCCACCAACGCCGCGGCAATGAGCTCGCCCAACACCGATGGCGGCTTGTCCACCGAAGCCATGGTGTGGACCACCCCCATCACGGCCGCCACGATACCGAAAGCGGGCATCCCGTCGGCGGCACGGGTCAGGGCGTGAATCGGAATCTCCTGTTCGCGATGATGGGTTTCAATATCCACATCCATGAGGTTTTCCATCTCAAAGGCACCGAGATTGCCCCCCACCATCAGGCGCAGGTAATCGGTGATGAATTCCAGGATATGATGATCGCCGAGGATGCGTGGATATTTTTTGAACAACTCGCTGGATTGGGGGTCGTCGACATCACCTTCCACCGACATGAGCCCGCCCTGGCGGATACGGGTAAAGAGTTCATTGAGCAGGGAAAGAAGCTCCAGATACGCGCTTTTGGTATATTTGGAACCCTTGAGTGCCTGGGGGAAAGCCTTGAGGGTGGCCTTGAAGGACTTGGGAAATGTAGAGGCGAAAAAGGTCCCCAGGGCACCACCGGCAATCATCAACAGTTCATAGGGCTGCATGAGCGCCATCAACTGCCCTCCCTCCAGGGCGAAACCGCCAAAGATGGCACCCAAAGCGATGACATAACCGATCATCAGGAACATATCGTTATCCTTTGCGGATGAGCGATGAATGGAAATACCACGAGTCTAATTATCCTAGATCCGGCAATTTTTGGGATTGGAAGCGTGATTCACAAAAAGCCGCGGCGCGTGGCGCTGAGCATTTCCCGATCCCGCCACTGGGCATAACGCAGCACCTGCTCGCTCATCATTGGCGTGATTCCCGCAAACTGCAAGCCCAGCGCGCAAACGTGCTCATGATGGAGAAGCTCCACAGGACCCACGCTACGCAATTCCGCCGCCACCCCGAATGTGTGCCCGCCACGCAAGGTGAACGTCACCTGGGCGATCCGCTCGCCGGCCTGAAATGGATAATCCGCCGGCGGCCTTACCAGGACACTCAGGCCACCGCCGCTGATGTTTTGCAAGCGCCCCGGTACCGCCTCGGCGCCATTACGCCGCAATTCCACCAGATCCGGATCGCCCGGGGCGGGGGGGACGCGAAAAAACTGCCGGCGCTGCAATTGATAAACCTGCCCTGGATAGGCCAGACGGATTCCTTCCTCGTCCTGGGTATGCATATATTCCAAAAAAGTGGACGCAAAGCCGGTGGCAAGATGATTGGCGCGGCCAAATACCAGGAGGGGTTCGCCCCTTACCGGCTGCCCGCGGCTAAAATCGGGGTGCGGCGCGTCCATGAGCAGATAGCCCTTATGCCGCGCCACCTCCAGCACGATGGAAGTAAAGGTGCGACCGCCTTTTTTGAGGATCAGCGTGCAAAAACTGCGTTCATCGTGCAGGGTGGCGAGGAGCCGTTCCCCCTGCAAGGCAGAGCTGACCCGAAAGCGATCGGAGAAAAGCGTATCGGCAATTTCCAGAAAAGACTCGCTCACTGCCACCCCCTTACTGGGGCTGTAGTGGGATGGCAGCGCAAAACGCTCCGTGACATATTCACCCAAAACGGATTGGTACGCCAACGGTCCGCCGCATGCCACCCGGATCCGGATCTTTTTTGCCCTGCCATAATTCCTGAAAACATCCTACTGCACCACAAAACTCGCAAAATAGACGGCGGCGATGGGCGGGGTTACCGTTTTTACGGGCGCTTTCAGGGCGCCACCGCTCGTCTCCAGGATACGGTTGACGGCCTCCTGAATCTGCTGGCGCAACTGCTCGCGCACCGCGGGTTCACTCACCTTGTCCGCCTGCTGGCTGGCCAGCAGGGTGAGAATGGCGTTGCGGATCTCGGGCATGAAGGTCTTGACCTCCTCGGCCACATTGGGGTCGAAGGTCTTGAGCTGGATCTCCACCTGAATGTAATGGGTGCTGCCATCGCTGGTCTGGAGATTGGTTACCAGGGAACCCAAGTCAATAAACTTGGTATCTTGCAATTTTTTCTGGGCGACCTCGGCGGCGCTGGGTACTGCGTGGGGCCTGAGCAGAAACCACCATGCCGCGCCACCGGCGCCGGCCAATATTGCCACTACGACCAGGATAATGAGGATCAGCCTCCCCTTACCGCTTTTTTTCCCTTCTGCCATGTTCCGTCCTTCGCTGGAAACCACGATTGGGTGACAACCTGATTCTATCGTATAAGGATAATCCATCGCCCAGTCGAAAGCATGCCCGGCGTGCTGCCATCGCTGCCGGGCGATGAAAACGCCCGCACACCCTAGATCCAGCAATTGGCGGAAAAACGCCCCTGCCAGGCCCCGTTTTGGGGGTCATGGGGGTTTACGCGCGCAACGCCTGTTGAAGAAAGCGGTCGAGCTGGTTGGCAAAGGCTTGGCGGTCGGTTAGGGCGAGGGTGGGTGGCCCGCCCGAATGGATGCCGCTGGCGCGTAACTGCTCCATCCAGCCACGGACGGCCAGACGCTCGCCGATACTATCGGGGGTAAATCGCTCGCCCCGGGGACTCAGGGCATGACCGCCTTTGGCGAGGACTTCCGCCGCCAGGGGGATATCGGCAGTAACCACCAGGTCACCGGCACAGAGTTGCGCGACGATGGCTTGATCCGCCACGTCAAATCCGGAGGCGACCACGAGGCTGCGAATGCGTGGCGAGGGTGGTATGGCCAGGGGCCGGTTGGCCACCAGCGTCAGGTCGACGGGCAGACGCCTGGTACTGCGAAAAAGGATTTCCTTGATCACCTTGGGACAGGCATCGGCATCTACCCAAATCTGCATGGGCGGGATTGCCTAGTCCCGCCGTGCCTTGCGCTTGGCCGGAGCCGCGTTGCTCCCTGCTGCCTTCTTCCTTGGCTTGGTCTCGGCCCGGGGCCCCGCCGACAGGGTTTTGCGCGGCGCATCAAAGGGCTTGCGTTCCTCATAAGCCCGCTCGGTTTTCCGCCGTGGGGGAGCCCCGGCACCACCATCACTGGCGCTGATCTGCAGGGGACGGCCGCATACCCAGACCTTTTTCAGGTGCTGGAGCACGGCCGGCGGCATGTCGGCAGGCAATTCCACCGTGCTATAGTCCTCATGGATACTCACCTTGCGGATATTGCGGCTCTCCACCCCCGCCTCGTTGGCGATGGCCCCGACGATGTTCTTCACTTGCGCCCCATGCACCTCGCCCACCTCCAGGCGGTAGCGCTGCATGGCGGGCCCTTCGGTCCCATCGCTGCGCGCGGGGCGCCGCGCCGCCGCCGGTTCGCGCCGCCGCCCTTCTTCGCTGCGAAAACGCCCGGCTGGCCGATCCGACGCCATGGGCGCCGGCGGCTCGCTGGGCTTCGGCACGAGGGGACGCTCTTTTTGCACGAGAAAGGCCAAGGCCGCGGCTATTTCGCCGAGCCCCACATCATGCTCGCGCTGGTAATCGGCGATGAGGGTTTCAAAGGGGCTGAGGTCCTCGGCATCCAGCGCCTCGGTGATCTGCTCTTTGAACTGCGCCATACGCCGATCCGCCACGGCCTCCAGGCTCGGCAACTGCATGGGAGTGATGACCTGACCGGTGGCGCGTTCGATGGCGCGCAGCAGGTGACGTTCACGGGGCGACACGAAGAGAATGGCATCCCCCTTGCGCCCGGCCCGGCCGGTGCGCCCGATACGATGCACATAGGCCTCCGTATCATTGGGAATATCGTAGTTGATGACGTGGCTGATGCGCTCCACATCCAGACCGCGGGCCGCCACATCGGTGGCAACGACAATATCCAGGGCCCCCGATTTCAGGCGCTCGATGGTCTGTTCGCGCAAGCTCTGGTTGAGATCGCCATTGAGGGCGGCGCAGGCGTAGCCCCGTGCCTCCAAGCGTTCCGCCAGTTCCACGGTGGCCGTCTTGGTGCGCACGAAGATGATCCAGGCGTTGCTCTCCTCCACCTCCAGGATACGGGTCAGGGCATCGAGCTTGTGGACACCGCTGACCTGCCAGTAACGCTGGTGGATGGCCGACACCGTCGTCGTCGCGCTCTTGATGCGGATCTCCACCGGATCCTGCAGATAGGTGCGGGCAATGCGGCGAATGGCATCGGGCATGGTGGCGGAGAAAAGCGCCACCTGCCGGCCCGACGGGGTATGCTGGAGGATGTCTTCCACGGCGTCGATGAAGCCCATGCGCAGCATCTCGTCGGCCTCGTCCAGCACCACCGCCCGGAGGGCATCGAGTTGCAGGGTCTTGCGCCGCAGGTGATCCTGAATGCGGCCCGGCGTACCTACCACCACATGCACACCCCGCTGCAGTTGCTTGAGCTGCAGGCCCATGGACTGTCCACCGTAAATGGGGAGGATGTGGAAACCCGGCAGATGCCGGGCATAGGTTTGCATCGCCTCCGCCACCTGAATGGCCAGTTCGCGGGTCGGCGCCAGGACCAGCAATTGCGGTACCCGCAAGGAGAGGTCGATGCGGCTCAGGAGGGGCAACGCAAAGGCCGCCGTCTTGCCGGTGCCGGTCTGCGCCACGCCGATCACGTCGCGCCCGGTCAACAAGGGCGGAATACACTGCGCCTGAATCGGCGAAGGCTGCTCATAGCCGATCTCTTCTACGGCGCGGCGGATGGGGTCGGCCAGGGCAAAGTCGGAAAAACGGGCATCGGGGGCTGAGGATACTTGGGACATAAGGAAACCTGTGCGAGAAAAAAATGTCCGCTGGCTGCCGATATGGCAGAAAATCGGATTCAATGCGCACTATACGCTATTTATGGGGATTCTGCAGCGCCTCGGCATTGGCCTGGATCCGGCGAATCAACCCTATCAGCCATCGGCTCCACCCTGCGCGGCGCAGGGTGGCCATTGCCCTGCCAGGGTGCGGCGGACCGATCGCGTCCAGCGCTGGGCTGCGCCCAGATCCTTGAGCACCAGGAGCATCATCAGGAGCAGCGAGAAGAGGGCCACCACGCCCGCCGCAAGCCACAGCAACGAACTCATGCCAAAAATCAGATTCACCAGGAAAACACCCAGCAACGGTCCCAGCAAAAAAAGGAAGATCCAGCGCTGGCGTCCGAGAGACTGGCGCAATAGCGCTGGCCTCAATACCCTGGGCAGCAGAATCTCCCGGCCTCGTAGACGCATCGCCACCACCTCCCCGCCATGCTCCAGCAGCTCCACCGGCACTCCTGGGACCAGGGTCGCCCGTAGACCACAAGAGAGCAGCAGGGGCACGTCGCCAGCGCTGGTATGGTCAGGATAAAAAGGGACGGAAACGCAGACTTTCGCCCCCTCATCCGCCGCCAGCACCATGGTCGGGTATTCGCCGGGGGGCAAAGGGCGTGGGGCGCCAAGACGCCCCGCGATGATACGCTCAGTGGCTGGCATAACCGGCCAGCTTGGTGATGCGCTTGCGGAAGACCCAGATCTGGTAGGCGTTGTACATGATCATGACCGGCACGAATCCCGTCATGAACAGGGTCAGGATGGCCAGATCATTGGCGGGGTTGGCGCCGGCGCCGATGGTCCAGGTATTGGGAACGATGTACGGAAAATTGGTCGCCCACATCCCGCCCCACATCAGGACCACGATCGCCCCGCACCACAAGAGGGCGGCAAAGTCGTTTTTGAGGGAATGATTGCTCATCATCCGGTAGGCGGAGAAGAGGATGGCCAGCAGCAGCACCAGCCACATCCAGGCATTCGCCCCCGTCCACTTGGCCGCCGCCTGGGGAAGCATGGTATAGCTCCATAGCAGCGTGATGACCACCGCGCCCAAGGCCAGATAGGAGAAGATGCTCGCCCAGCGGTGGGCCTTTTGGTAGATGGGATCGGTCTGCTCAAAGCGGGCGCAGAGGTACAAGGTCCCCGCCAGCCCACCCGCAATGAGCGCGCCAATGCCCGTCCAGACGCTGAAGGACGTCAGAAAGGTCAGGGCATTGCCGGCAAAGTGGGGTATGGTGTTGCCAAAGGGATCGTTGGCGGCGTTGATTCCCTGGGCGTTGGCGGTGCTCATGGGGAAACCCTGTAGAGTGGCCCCCAGGGCCATGCCCGCAAAGAGCGCCGCCACCAGGCTGCCCAGCCCGAACATGACGCCCCAAAACCGCTTGCTGCTCTTGGCATGGACGTGAAACTCAAAAGCCACCGCCCGGGAGATGATGCCCCAGAGGGCAAACATGAGGGGGATCATCAGATAGTTGAAGGTGGCACCGTAAACCAGGGGAAAGGCGCCAAAGATCACTCCGCCCGCCACCACCAGCCAGGTTTCGTTGGCATCCCAGGTGCCGGCCATGGAAGCCATGATCGCGGCCCGGTCGTTTTCATCCCTCATCAGGAGGGAAAACACCCCGGCGCCCAGATCGGCCCCATCCAGGATGATGTAAATCACAAAAAAGAGTCCCAGCAGGATCCACCAGAAGGTCCCAAGGGAAGCATGTATGCGGAATATTTGATCCATTATCTTGTCCTTGAAAAAGTGGAGGAGGCCGTAAAGGCCCCTCTCCGGCGACTCAACGCTTATCCATCATGGGTTTGGCGAAAGCGGGCTTGGCCACACCGCCGCCGGCGTGGGCGGCGACGTCTTCCGCGGAGCCGACCACGGGGCTGTCCATGTCAGGCCCCCGTTTGATCACCCGGGTAAAGAAATACCAGGCGCCGCTCCAGACCATGAACTCAAAGACGAAGTAGCCCAGCAGCCAGACGGTTTCCGCTGACACACTCATATGGCTGACGCCCTGCCAGGTTCGCATGAGTCCATAGACCACCCATGGTTGACGCCCTACTTCCCGCGTCCACCACCCGGTCCAGACGGCGAGATAAGGCAAAAAGCCGCTGAATACCAAAAGCCGGAGAAAAAGCGGGTGTTTCTGCAGGTTGCTGGCCGTCATCTGGCCGCGCAGCCGCAGGGAGTTGCCCCAGAGGGCCACGAGGAAGAGGAAGAAGCCGATGGCCACCATGGCCCGGAAGGCATAGAAAGGTACCCAGACATCGGGACGGTCCTTGGGGGCGAAGTGATCCAGGCCCGTAACCGCTCCATTCCAGGTATGCGTCTCCAGCAGACTCAAGGCATGGGGGATCTGAATGGAAAACACGTTTTTGCCCGCCGACTCGTCCGGAATGGCGATGAGATTCCAGGCCGTGTTGGGCTTGCCGTTAGGCAAATAGGTATGCCAATGCCCCTCCATTGCGGCCAGCGAGGTCGGCTGGTCATGGGCAACTTCCCGTCCCAGCACATCACCGATAAAAATCTGCAAGGGTGTGATCACGATCAGCGCCAGCAGGGTAGGCTTCAGGAGTTTGGTGAAAAGCTCGGCATGGCGGTTTTTGAGCACAAACCAAGCGCTTACCGCGGCAAAGAAAAACAGGGACAGTTCCAGGGTGGCCACCCACATGTGTGGAAAGCCAATAGTAAAATTGGGGTTAAAGATAGCAGTCCACCAATTTTGCACTTGGAATAGCCCATCTTTCAGGACCACTCCGGTGGGCGACTGCATCCAGCCGTTGGCCACCAGGATCCACATGGCCGACAGGCTGGAGGACAGGGCGACGTTGAAGGTGGCAAAAAGATGCATCCCTTTGCCGATTTTGCCCCAGCCAAAGATCATGAGACCAATGAAACCGGCCTCGTACATGAAGGCGGTGATGGTCTCAAAACCCAGGATATTGCCAAAGAAAGGTCCCACGGCCTGGGAAAAGGGCCCATAGAGAATGCCGAAGGCCATTTCCATGGTGACGCCAGTGGCCACACCAGCCCCGAAATTGACGATGAAGAGCTTTTCAAAAAACCGCTGCAAACGGTACCACTTGTCATTGTTCGTGCGTCGCCAGGCCACTTCCAGAAAGAAGAGCAGCCACGACATGCCAATGGTCACCGGCGTCCACAAAATGTGCATGGAGGTGATGAAAGCGAAGTCCAGGCGGCTGAGTAGCACGGGGAGCGTATTTTCAATAACCATTCTTAATCCCTCGTTCACGATGCATTACGGGCGGCAAATCACCGCGCCCGGAACTAGCAGCTTCTGTTCCCGAGAGAAATAGTTATATTTGCATATTATAAAATCATGAAGTTACTTTATATCCTTTCCGCAATAATGCCCTGCTTGGTGGATATGCACCACGACTACCGGTGGATATGCACCACATGGTGCATATCCACCACCGGGTGGCGGCCTACTCAGTCGTCAATGACTGCCCGGAGACGGTCTTGAATGGCGGTGGCGGCCCCGGGGCCGATGGGCGTCACAGCGGGCACGAAGGTATCGGTGAAGGCATAGTCGTAACTGATGTCCTGCAAGCCCAGGCTGCCAAAGAGCCGGTTTTCCCAGGAGACATCGTCGTGGTGGGGAACGAGGGTGGGCCAAGCATCGGCCGCATCGGGCTCCAGGATGGGTCCGAAGAAGATGGCGCCGGGCTTGTTGCGCAAGCGCATGGCGCAACTGCCCGCCGTGCGCCCGGACATAGCGATGAATTCAATGGTCCGCGACAGACGCAGTTTGCTGTCCAGGGGCACATCCAAAGGGACATCCAAGCCGGCCCCCTCCGCGGGCTGGGCAATCAGTTTGCACCCCGCACCTTGCCATGCGGCCAGATCCCGTGCCCCCAGACGGCTCGGCAGGAAAAGCACCCGCAACGGCGCGATGCCACCCAGGACCGCTGCCAATTCCGAGCTGTATACCGGAGCATTGACCAGAATGCCTCCGGCGTCCTGGTCAGCAATGAAGTAGACGGCGGGGCGCTCCTGCCCGCCTTCCACGTGATAGATATCCCGGTCAAAAAAACTGCACAGTCTTTTCATGCGCCCCTCCCTTGCAGCCTGGTCGTCAGGCTTTCAGTATACCGGAAAATAATGGCGCACCCCCTAGACCCGAGCAACTCCCCTCGGTAAAGTGTTCGGGTTTACGCCATGGTCCTTGTTCGCATGTCTGCAGCTTTCGCCATACATCGCAGCCCTCACACCGCTTCGGCAGAGGGGCTGGCGGTGACGATTGGTAACTTTGACGGTGTCCACCGGGGTCACCAGACCCTGCTCGGGGCCATGGGGGAAAGTGGGCTGCCGCGGGCGGTGCTGACCTTTGAACCCCTGCCGCGGGAGTACTTTCAGGGACGCGAAGCACCGCCGCGGCTCACCAGCCTGCGCGAAAAGATCATCCTGCTCCGCCGGCAGGGCGTGAATCTGGTGCTCTGCCTACCCTTCCGCAGGGCCCTGGCGCAACTGCCCGCCGCCGACTTTGTGCGCCACATCCTGGTCCGCGGACTGCATACCCGGGCGCTCTATGTGGGCCATGATTTCCGTTTCGGTGCGGGCCGCGCCGGGGATTTTGCGCTGCTGCGGCGCATGGGTCGCGAACTGGGCTTCACGGTCCACGAGCAAATCCCCTTCCTGCTGGAAGGCCAGCGGGTGAGCAGCACCGGCATTCGCGCCTTTTTGCAGGAGGGGGCCATGGATCTGGCCGCAGCTTGGCTAGGACGCCCCTACAGCCTCTGCGGCCGGGTGGTCCATGGCGATCATCTGGGCCGCGAACTGGGCTTTCCCACCGCCAATGTCTCCCTGCGCCGCCGCCCGGTAGCCCTGCGCGGCATCTTCGCCGGCATCCTGCGCGTTGCCGAGCGATCCTGGCCCGCCGCCGTGAGCATCGGCATGCGCCCCACGGTGCAGGGCCGCGAACTGGTGCTGGAGGCCCACGCCCTGGATACATCCCCCGATCTCTACGGCCAACGCGCCGAAGTCGAGCTGCACCAGAAACTCCGGGACGAAATCAAATATCCCGATCTCGACGCCCTCAAGGCCGCCATCGCCCAGGATGTCTTGGCCACCCGCGCCTTTTTTGCCGAGCGCCCCCCACTCTACGGATGACCATGGACTACAAAAGCACACTCAACCTGCCCAAGACCGATTTCCCCATGCAGGGCAAACTGCCCCAACAGGAGCCCCTCACCCTGCGCCGCTGGCAGGAAGCGGATCTTTATCAACAACTCCTCCATGCCCGGGCGGATCGACCTCGCTATATCCTGCATGATGGTCCGCCCTACGCCAATGGGCAGATCCACATCGGCCATGCCGTCAACAAGGTCCTCAAGGACATCATCAACAAGTCCAAGCTGCTGGAAGGCTTCCAAGTCCCCTATGTGCCGGGTTGGGACTGCCATGGGCTGCCCATCGAGATCCAGGTGGAAAAGGAACTGGGCCGCCCGGGCGAGAAGGTGTCGCCGCGCGTCTTTCGCGAGGCCTGCCGCCGCTATGCCGAAGGCCAGGTGGACGGTCAGCGCCAGGATTTCGAGCGGCTGGGCATCATCGGCGACTGGCAGCATCCCTATCTTACCATGCACTTCGAGGCCGAGGCCGACATCGTTCGCGAACTGGGCCGCCTCACCGTCAACGGCAGCGTCTATCGCGGCGCCAAGCCGGTGCACTGGTGTGTGGACTGCGGCAGCGCCCTGGCCGAGGCCGAAGTGGAGTATCAGGATCGCACCGACCCCTCCGTGGACGTGGCCTTTGCCGTGGTGGATGCCGACGAACTGCGGCGGCGTCTGGGTCTGGCCCAGACCGTCGCCGCCAGCCTGGTCATCTGGACCACCACCCCCTGGACCTTGCCCGCCAATCAGGCCGTGGCGATGCATCCGGACTACCGCTACCAACTGCTGCGGGCCGGGCCGCACACGCTCATCCTCGCCGCCGAACTGGCCGCCGCCGCCCTGGCCCGCTACGGCCACCCGGACGCCGAAGTCCTGGCCGAGTTCCCTGGTGCCGCCCTGGAAGGCTTGCTCCTGCACCACCCTTTTCTGCAACGACAGGTGCCCGTCATCCTCGGCCACCATGTCACCCTCGATGCCGGCACCGGCTGCGTCCACACCGCCCCTGCCCACGGCCAGGAAGACTATGAGGCCGGCCTCCAGTATCACCTGCCGGTGGAAAGCCCCGTGGAAGGCAACGGCCGCTTCCGCGCCGACACGCCCTACGTGGGCGGGCAGACGGTCGCCGCCGCCAATGACAGCCTGGTGGCCCTCCTCAAGGAGCGGGGCGCCCTGCTGCACTTCGAGAAGATCCGCCACAGCTACCCCCATTGCTGGCGGCACAAGACGCCGCTGCTCTTCCGCGCCACGCCCCAGTGGTTCATCGGCATGGAACGCAATGGGTTGCGGGCCAAGGCGCTGGCGGCCATCGCGGCAACGCGCTGGATCCCCGAATGGGGCCAGGAACGCATCGCCGGCATGGTGGCCCAGCGTCCCGACTGGTGCATCTCCCGCCAGCGCGCCTGGGGCGTGCCCGTGGCCCTTTTCGCCTGCGCCCACTGCGGCGAACCCCTGCGCGATGCCGCCACCTTCGAGCGCGTCGCCCGGGCCATCGCGACCGCCGGCGTGGACGCCTGGTTCGACCGTCCCGACAGCGATTTCCTCGGCGGCGACGCCCATTGCGCGGCCTGCGGCCACGGCGCGTTCACCAAGGTGAACGACATCCTCGATGTCTGGTTCGACTCCGGTTCCACCCACGCCTTCGTCCTGGAACGCCGGCCGGAACTGGGCAGCCCCGCCGACCTCTATCTGGAGGGCTCCGACCAGCATCGCGGCTGGTTCCAGTCGTCGCTCCTGGAAAGTGTCGCCAGCCGGGGGCGCGCGCCCTACCGGACGGTCCTTACCCACGGCTTCACCGTGGATGGCGAGGGGCGCAAGATGAGCAAGTCCCTGGGCAACGTCATCGCTCCGCAAAAGGTGATCGACCAATGGGGCGCGGACATCCTGCGCCTCTGGGTCGCCTCCGAGGACTATCGCGGCGAGATCCCCATCTCCGATGACATCCTCAAGCGTCTCGGCGAGTCCTATCGGCGCATCCGCAACACCGCCCGCTATATCCTCGGCAACTGCCACGACTTCGACCCGGTTGCCGACGCCGTGCCCACGGAACGCTTACTGGAAATGGACCGCTGGATGCTGGCGCGCACCGCCCTGCTGCAGGAAGAGATCCGCGTTGCCTATGGCGAGTTCCAGTTCCATCGCGTCCAGCAGCGCCTCCATCACTTCTGCTCCGTGGAACTCGGCGGCCTGTACCTCGATGTCCTCAAGGACCGCCTCTATACCACGCCGCAAAGATCCCGCGCCCGGCGTTCGGCGCAGACCGTGCTTTGGCAGATCCTCGCCGGCATGGTGCGCTGGATGTCCCCCATCCTGAGCTTCACCGCCGAAGAAATCTGGACCTTCATGGGTCCCCGGCAGGAAGCGGGCGTCTTCTTCGCCGAGTATCAATCCCTGTCCCTGCCCGCCGACAGCGAAGCCCTCATGGCCCGCTGGGAACGTCTCCTTACCCTGCGCACGGTGGCCAACCAGACCCTGGAGGCCCAGCGCAAGGCCGGCACCATCGGCGCCTTCCTCGACGCCGAACTGCATCTCTATGCCAACAGCGATTGGCAGGAATTCCTCCATCCCCATGCCGGTGAACTGCGCTTTTTGCTGCTCAGTTCCGGGTTCCACCTGCACCCCTACGCCGAACGCCCCGCCGATTGTCTTGACAGCCTGCCGGGCCTGGCCATGACGGTAGAGGCCAGCACCGCCGCCAAATGCGCACGCTGCTGGCATCGCCGGCCGGACGTGGGCCGGCACGCGGAGCATCCCCTCCTCTGTGGCCGCTGTATCGAAAATCTCGCCGAACCCGGCGAAACCCGGGAGATCTGCTGATGCTGCGCTACCTCTGGTTATCCCTGGTGGTGGTTTTCCTGGACCAGGCGGTCAAGTTCTGGCTCGCGCATATCTGGCGGGTCGGGCAAGGCGTGGTCATCATTCCGGGCTTATTGAACTTGCGTCTGGTCCACAACACCGGCGCCGCCTTCAGCTTCCTCGCCGGGGCCGGGGGCTGGCAACGCTGGGCCCTCATCGGCGTCGCCTTGCTGGTCATCGTGGTCATCGTCGCCCTGCTTAAACGTCTCAAGCCAGGCGCTACTTGGACCGCCCTCGCCCTCGCCCTCATCCTCGGTGGCGCGGTGGGCAACCTCCTGGACCGCATCCGCCTAGGCTACGTCGTCGACTTCATCGGCGCCCACTGGGGCAGCCTCTACTGGCCTTACTTCAATATTGCCGACAGCGCCATCAGCATCGGCGCCGTCATGCTCATCCTAGACGCCTTTCGCAAACGCTAGCAGTCCGACAGATACGGCTAGGGCAGCGTGGCGAAAAACGGCGGGCAGCGCAAGGACTACCCTGCCCGCCCCATTGTCGTCCGACGGTGACAGAAAGACGTCCGGACTGTCTCGACCATAGTATCATCCCCGTGTCTTAGCTGGGACCATGGTCATGGCACGAGTATTGCTTTTCTCCTGGAGAGCGAGTGAACCCAGGAGATTCCCATGGACAACACCCAAAACCTATTGGCCGCCCTGCGCCGGGTGCGCAGTTTTCCCGCCTACAGCTCCTTCATGGCGCAAAACGAGCGTCTGCGCATCAAGCGTGAATTGCAAAAGCGCCTCTTGCGGATTCGCCGGCAACGCAGTCTGCAACGGCGGGCCCTTCATGTCGTGCAAATGCAACGGCACCTGATGAGGGGGATTTTTGCGTAACGCTTAGGGGCATAAGGGAAACCGGCCCTCTTTCCGGCACGGGCGACTATGGAGAGCCGATCAGTGTAGCCGTTTTCCTTCAAGCCCTCTCGCCCCAGCAGCGCTTTCTCCGACCGGGAAACTATGCCATAGTTTCTCCAGAACGGGCACCTCCATGGCCTCACAATTGGGGCGCTCCCCAAGGAAAATCCTATGGCAGAAGAAAGATATTTCCGGAAATCACACAATTATTACGAACAACTGGTCTACGCCAGGCTCATGCTGGTGAAGGATATCCCCGCAGGTTACCCGGATTTTCTGGAGGACGTGGCCTGTGTCGCCCTCAACCGCCTCCCCCCACGCTATGTCAAGGACTCGGTGAATCTTTTTTTCTACACCCCAATAAACGAAATCGAGGTGATGCAGACTGCGGTGGCAGAGGCCGTAGACGCGGCCCTGGCGGTAGTGCGCACCCACCTCCACCGCCAGGACCGGCCGGACTAAGATCCCCGCTACGCCGGCGTCGGAGGCCGGCCGCGCCGTAACAGCCCCATCAGGGCAAGCTGGCCGGCACGATTGCGATACCGGCTATCGTGCAACACCCCGTCGCCGCATTCGCCCATCTCCCGCTTATCAAGCCATCGCCCGCTGGAGCTCTTTGGCAAAATCCCCCAGGGTTTGCCAGCGCGCGGACCAGTCGTTCACCGGATAGGGCGAAACGCTGGCGATACTATTCCTGAAGGCCACAAAATCCTTTTCGATCATTTGCAAGGCGCTCAGGATGCGGCGCAAGCGCGTCGCTTCCCCGGCGCGTTTGCGGGCTTCGATACGCTCCTGGGCCGCCGTCAGTGCCCGCGGGAAGTCCATGGCCAAACGCAGGGCCGCCTCCCGACGCTTGCGCTCCCCCCCTTCCCGATCGGGCAAGCGGACAACGCGCCGCTGCCACTCCTTGAGCAGGTCCAGGCTGAGCTTTTCCAGGTCGGCGCGGAGCTTTTCCGCCACCGCCGCCAGCAGTCGGGAGCCCTGTGCCTGGCGATCCTCATGGCGCAGACGGGCTTGGGCAGTGAGGGTGAGCTGCAGAGCATGCTCTTCCACCACCCCATCGGCGATGAGGAGTTTGCCGATCTTTTCCTGCGTGGCGCGCTGCCGGTGCAGGGCCCGCTCCAATTGCTCGGGGCTAATAAATCCCCGCGCGACGAGGATCTGCCCCAGCCGCTGCTTTTCTGAAAGTTGGCTCACTGGTGATATTCCTTCCCCTAATCAGCCCCAAGATTAGCATGGGAACGGGAAAACGGCCGAGGATATTCGTTATTCCGAGCCACCCCCGGCGGAAGCGCCCTTAATTCCCGGTTTTGGGTGGTAGGCGGGGCGCTGCGGAAAACGGCAGACACGCTATCCCGGGGGAGGGGAGCCGCAGGGCACGAGCACAGGCCCGGGCGTAGAATAAGGGCATTTCACGCCTCCCCCGGTAGATTTCCCAAAGCCAATTACTGAGCCTATTTTCCATGGTCCAGATAAATCCTCATCGGTATATCCAACCATATATTATGAGTAAGTGTTTATCACTTTATTATCATAATGTTGTATGCAAATTCCTTGCACTTGAATAATTTTGTGCTATAAATCCATTCATGGATAAACACCATAAGGAGGGTGCCATGTGGGAGGACTTTTCTACAGACGAAGTAACCGTACCGCAATGGGGGCGGCGCGAATTTCTCAAGATGTCGGCGTTGCTGGGGGCGGCGGGTCTTTTTGCCGGTCACAGCCTTTCCGCCCGGGCGGCCGCGATGATCGACCTCCCCTTTGTTAACGGTGAGCGCAAGCTCATTCCCGCCGGCACCTTCCCCCAGAAGGGGGAGATGATTCTGCAACGGGTACGCCCGCCTCTGCTGGAAACACCCTGGTCGGTCTTCGATCGCCACATCTTCACCCCCAACGATCAGTTCTATGTGCGCTGGCACATGCCGGACTTTCCCGATCATGTGGACGTAAAGAGCTACCGTATCCGCGTGACCGGATTGGTGAAAAAGCCTCTGGAGATCTCCCTGGAAGAACTTCTCCACGATTTTCCGTTGCGGGAGATGGCGGCGGTAAACCAGTGCTCCGGCAACAGCCGCGGCTTTGTGAATCCCAGGGTCAATGGCGCCCAATGGGCCAACGGGGCCATGGGCAATGCGGTCTGGGCGGGGGTGGCCCTGCGCGAACTCTTGCAGCGGGCGGGGGTGAAAAAAGGCGCTACCCATCTGGCCTTCCGTAGCCTGGAGAAGGGTATGGCACCCTTCCCCGCAGATACGCGCTTCGAGAAGGTGCTCGATCTGGAACACGGCAATGATGGCGAGGTCATGCTGGCCTACGCCATGAACGGCGCCACCATGCCTTTGCTCAACGGCTTTCCGGTGCGGCTCGTGGTACCCGGCTGGTATTCCACCTATTGGGTAAAAATGCTGACGGAAATCGAGGTGATGGATCACCCCGGTACCGGTTTCTGGATGACCAAGGCCTATCTCATTCCCGATACTCCCACGGGTTACATGACCCCCGGAGAAAAGGGCGTCAAAATGGTCCCCATCAACCGCATGAAACCGCGCAGCTTCTTCACCGAGCCCGGAAGCGGTGCCCGGGTCGCCAAGGGCCATCCGGTGAAGGTGGGCGGTATTGCCATGGGCGGCTCCACGGCCCTCGAACGGGTGCTCTTTTCCGCCGATGGGGGCGCCCACTGGCAAAAGGCCAGCCTCGGCCATGACTATGGTCCTTACGGCTTCCGCGCCTGGCAGGCATCCTTCACCCCCGAGAAGACAGGCGCTTACACCCTGATGGTGAAGGCGGTCAATCGTCAAGGCGAAGAGCAGCCATTGCAGGGCGGCTGGAACCCCGGCGGCTTCATGTACAACGCCATTGAACATCTGCCGCTGCAAGCGGTGTAAGGAGGATTCCCATGAACCGGCACGGCATCTTCAGTGCAGGCTGCACCCTGCTCCTGGCTTTCGGTCTTGCTTCCACGGCGGTGGCGGGGGCAGCAAGCGCCCCCAAGATCCATTGGAAGTCGGAGCGCATTACCCTGCCCACCAGCGATCTCACCTTCACCGGCCCGGGCGGGCAGGTTCTCAATACCTATTGCCTCATGTGCCACTCGGCGGATTTCGTCAACGAGCAACCCGCCGTCTCCCTGGTCACCTGGAAGGTGGAGGTAAACAAGATGAAAAACGCCTTCGGTGCACCCATCCCCGAAGATCAAATCGACCACATCGCCGAGGTGCTCTACCAGCGTTTCGGACCGCCCAAGCCCTGACGGAATAAGTCGGGGCGCGGTTGGATAAATGACCCCATCGGTTGCGTGGATCACTTTCCCGGGCTATGGGAGACCGCCTCTGCCATCACAGGTCCTCCGGCGCATTGCCCGGCCGCCACTTGATACTGCAGCCGATACCGGGTTTCTGCTCTGCCACAGGCAAGCGGCCGGCCAGAACGGCCGCCACCGCGGTGCTCAGATCCTTGCCATCGGTGGGGAGAGCGTTCTTGGGGCGGCTGTCGTCGAACTGCCCATGGTAGGCGAGGCGCCCGGTGCTATCGAAAAGAAAGATGTCCGGGGTGCAAACGGCATGAAAGGCCTTGGCCACCGTCTGTTCCGCATCGAAAAGATAGGGAAAGACATAGCCGGCGCGCACCGCCTCGGCGGGCATTTTCTCCGGCGCATCGTCGGGATAGTGCTCCGGGTCGTTGCTGTTGATCCCCACCACCGTCAGGCCCTGGGTCATCCATTGGGCCGTCAGCTCTCCGAGCTTGCGGCTAATGTGCAGCACATAGGGACAGTGGTTGCAGATGAACATCACCAGGGTCGGGCGCCCCTGATGATCGGTCCGACACCAGAGTTCCCTCCGCCCGCCCACGGGCAGGCAAAAATCGGGGATGGTGCTACCAAGGGGCAGGTCTTTTGCAGTTGTTGCCATGGGCGTTCTCCTTTTTCGTCATCCTTGCTATTTACGCTTAAAAGGGCCGCTGAACGGAGCCCTTTGCTTCGGAACCCGGGCTTGATCATCCAGCAATGGTCCGGACCCGGCCGCTGCGATCCAGCATCCCGCGGCACCGTTTTCAGCCGCAGGCCCGGCACAGGCGGTCTATCCCCTCATCCAATACGATCCGCGGCGCCCCGAAATTGAGGCGCACAAAGCCCGCGCCAGCGGGGCCAAAGTCCGGGCCTGGGTTCAGGCCCAGACCCGCATGGCGCAGGCGCTGGGCGATGGCGCCATCGTCCAGACCCAGGGCGCGCAGATCGAGCCAGGCGAGATAGCCGAATTCCGGCACCCGATACCCGAGGGCGGGCAGTTCTGCAGCCAGACGCTGGCCGAGATGATGGGCATTGGCGGCCAGATAAGTCCGCAGACCCTCCTGCCAGGCGCCCCCCCTCTCCCAGGCAGCGGCCATGGCGATGGGGGCAAAGAGATTGATCTCGTGGATCTGACTGCGCCGCAGTTCGGCGGCGTAGCGATGCCGTTGGCGATCATCCGCCAGCACGGCGAAGGCACCGCCAATCCCGGCGATGTTGAAGCTCTTGCCTGCGGAGCTGAGGAGCAGGCTGTCGGGAAAGAGGCTGGGAAAGGGGGTGTGGGGGTACTCGGCATAGGCCAGATCGGCATGGATCTCATCGCTGACCACCAGTACGCCCTGGCGCCGGGCGAGTTCCCCCAGATGCTGCAATTCCGCCCGTCCCCAGACCCGGCCCGAGGGGTTGTGGGGGGAGCAGAGCAGCAGCATCCGGGCCCGGGGCAGGAGGGCTTCGAGGCGTTCCCAGTCCATCTCGTAGCGTCCGTTCCGATCCCGCTGCAGGGGCGCCATGAGGAGCTCCCGCCCCTGTTCCCGGACTGCGCTGAGGAAGGGCGGGTAAATGGGCGGCATGACGATGATGCCGTCGCCTGTCTCCGTAAAGGCCCGCACCGCGGCAAAAAGCCCCGGCACCACGCCGCTGACCAGGAGCATATGGGCCGGATCGGGTCGCCAGCCGTGGCGCCGTTCCATCCAGTTCGCCCCCGCCGCCAACGCTGCCGTGCCGCCCCAGGGATAACCGTAAATGGGGTGGGCCACCCGTTCCGCCAGGACGGCTTGCACTGCCTCCGGCGCGGCAAAATCCATGTCCGCCACCCACATGGGCAGCACTTCCTCACCAAAGCGGGCGGCCGCCCCGTCCCACTTGAGCGCGCCCGTTCCCCGACGCGGGATGACCCGATCAAAATCCGTCACAAGCGCTCCCAGATCGTGACCTGGGCCAGGCTGTGCTGATACTTGCGGGCCGTCTCGCGGATGACGAAGGGCTGATCCAATGGTTCCTGGAGCAGGCGGAAATAGGGTGCCAGGAGCTCGCGCAGGGCATCCAGGGTGGTGAAGCTCTCGCCGTTGCGCTTGAAGCCGCCCAGCCATTCTTCCCGGTGCGTGTGTTCCGCCAGCCAGGTGTAGGGCGAGCTCAGCACGAGAATACCGCCGGAAACGATCCGCTTGGGGATTTCCTGGAGGAATTTGCGCGGCTGGTACAGCCGGTCGATGAGATTGGCGGCGACGACCAGGTCGTAATCCCGGTACAGCGGCTTGAGATTACAGGCATCAGCCTGAAAAAACTGCACCCGTCCAGCAGTGGCGGCCAGGTCCAGATCCGCCAGGCAGGCGCTGTGATAACTCAGCAGTTCTCCTTCTTCCACCAGGGTGTAGGAAAAGCTCCCCTGCTCCCGCAGGCGCACCCCCACTTGGATGAAACGGGCGGAAAAATCCAGCCCCGTCACCTCGGGACAATGGCGCGCCAGCGCAAAACTGCCGCGCCCGACCGCACAGCCGATATCCAGCGCGCGCCGCAGAGGCCGCCCGGCCATGGCCTTTGCGGCCAACTCCGCCACCGCGGCAGGGAAATTCCCTACGCCAAAGTGCTCGGGCCCATAGTGAAAGTCGCAATACTGGGAAATGGCCGCATCGCTTTCATAGACCGGCACTTCGGGCAAAGGATTCGTGGAGCGCACATAACGGAAGCCCGCATGCTGGAAAAAATGACGGCGAAAGGCGTAGCGCGCTTCCTGTTGCGTTTCATTGCCCAAAGAGATGAACGAGCCGCCCTTGATGAGATTGTGCTGCTGATCGAAGGTCGGGGTGGTGAAATCATCATAATAGGGATGTACGGCAAAGCCGCTGAAGGGATAGATGGGGGTCGCGGTCCATTGCCAGACGTTACCGATGACATCATAAAAATCGCCGTGGCGGAAATGCTGCACCGGGCACGGCGAAATCCCGTAAGCCAGGCCAATATTGGCGGGCGCTTCCTCCAGCCACTCGTCCACATCGGGAACGCCGGAAAGATCACGCAGGCGCCGCCATTCGTCCTCGCTGGGCAGGCGCAGGGCGACGCCGCTTTGGGCAGACTTCCAGGCGCAAAAGGCCTCGGCCTCCAGGCAGTTCACCTCCACCGGCCAATCCCAGGGCATGGGCCGTTCGGCAGCGATGAGCCGCAGTTTCCAGCCGCCGGCGCCCGCCACCCAGAAGCCGGGATGCTCCGGACGGGCGAAGCGCCGCCAATTATCTCCCTCCGCCGTCCACCACCGGGGATCCGTATAACCCCCGGCCTCCACAAAGGGCAGGAATTCGCCATTGCTCACCAGATACCGCCCGGCGGCGAAATCCTTGAGCGCCACCCCATGCTCACCATATTCATTATCCCAGCCATAGAGGTGATTATCGCGCACCTTGCCAAGGCGCACCCGCCCCCCGGCCACCGGCAGCAGGGCGTTTTCCGGGGGAATGCCGCTTTCCTGCCAAGGCTCCCAGCCCGCCAGGGGCCGCAGCAAGGACAGGGGGAGCTGACGCATGAGCACGGAACTGGTCTCCAGATGGATATTTTCGTGCTCGATACCCATGAGAATAGCCCACCAGGGAGACTCCCAGGTGATGGGCAGGGTCAGCGGCAGAGTGCGGATTACCCCATCCATCAAGTCCCGCAACTCGGCCCGGTAGGCCCGCACTGCCGCCACGCTGGGCCAGTCGTAGTGGCTTTCGTCCAAATCGTCCCAGGACATCTCATCCACGCCCACGGCAAAGATGGATTCAAAGTCCGGGTCCAGCCGCCGCTCAATGAGCCCCGCCACCTGCAGCTTGTTCACAAAAAAGGTCGCGGTATGGCCGAAGTAGAAAATGAGGGGATGACGCAGGGCAATGGCCTTCTGATACCAGGCCCCGGGGCTGGCCAAATGATCGAAGAGCTGCTCATAGAGCAGGGAGGTCTGATGGAAAATGCGGCGAATCTCTTCCCGCTTGGCCTCAGCATCAATCCCGTCCAGAAGAAGGGTGGGAATGCGTACACGACCCATGGTTGCCCTCGTCTTTCGCTATGCCAACCCAGTCTAACACAGTGCCGACCGGAGGGTCAGCATGCAGGGATCCATGTGCAGGGATCCATGCAGGGATCCGGCGAACGCACAACCTAAAAGCGGCGGTTGGCGGGGGCGCATTGCCGCGATTTTGCCCCATGGCGTTGTTGTTCTTGACGGAATCCCCTCAGCTCTTCGGCCATCCCCAATCGGCGCGCAGGGCTTCCAGCACGGCCATGGCCTGGGCGCTGTCGGCGGCCAAGGCATGGACATGCCCCATCTTGCGCCCGGGGCGGCCTTCGGCCTTGCCGTACAGGTGGAGCTTGAGCTGCGGATGGCGGAAGAGGGCGGACCAGTCCGGTTCACCATCGGCCCAGAGATCACCCAGGAGATTCATCATGATCACGGGACTCAGCAGGCGGGTGTCGCCCAGGGGCAGGCCGCAGAGGGCGCGCACCTGCTGGTCGAACTGGCTCTGTACGCAGGCGTCGATGGTGAAATGCCCGCTGTTGTGGGGACGCGGGGCAATCTCGTTCACGAGGAGGCGCCCTGTCTCATCCACAAAGTACTCCACGGCCATGGTGCCCACATAGTCCAGGGCCGTGGCGATGCGGGCGGCCATCCGCCGCGCCTCCTGCCGGAGGTCCTCGGGACTGCGGGCGGGGACGATGCTCAGGTCGAGGATGCCGTTACGGTGGATGTTTTCGGCAACGGGATAGAAAGCCATCATCCCGTCTTCGCCCCGGGCGAGCACCACCGACAGCTCCTGACGCAGGGCGATGCGGGCTTCGAGGACCGCAGGCGCCCGCCCCATGGCGGCCCAGGCAGAGGCCAGGGCTTTCCCATCGTCTACGCCGGCCTGCCCCTTGCCGTCGTAACCGAAACGCGCCCGCTTCAGAATGGCCGGCCCGCCCACGCTCCGCCAGGCGGCATGCAGATCATCTTCGGCATGGATGGCCGCGAAGGGTGCCGTGGCCAGGTCCAGATCGCGCAAAAAGCGCTTTTCCAGAATACGGTCCTGCACCATGGCCACGGCATTGGGCGACGGCCGCACCGGCAGGTGCCGGGCCAGAAGCTCCAGGGCGGTTGCGGGTACGTTTTCGAATTCGGTACTCACGGCAGCGCAGGAGCGCGCCAGCTCGGCCAGGGCCGCGGGGTCATCGTAATCCGCGCAGAGATGACGGCTGGCCACCGCCGCCGCGGGACAGTGGGGATCGGGGTCGAGGACCAGGACCCGATAACCCAGGCGCAGGGCCGCCAGACTAAACATTTGCCCCAATTGCCCGCCGCCGAGGATCCCCAGGGTGGCACCGGGGAGGATCATCCCTCCTCCGGAATGGACATGGCCAGCACCGCCGCTTCCTGCTCCGCACGGAAGGCCTGGAGGCGGACAGCCAACTCCCCATCCCCCGCCGCCAGCAGCGCGGCGGCGAACAATGCGGCATTGGCGGCGCCGGCCTCACCGATGGCGAAGGTGGCCACCGGCACACCCTTGGGCATCTGGACGATGGACAGCAGGGAGTCCATGCCTTTGAGATAACGCGAGGGGATCG
Source organism: Acidithiobacillus sulfuriphilus (assembly GCF_003721225.1). Classification (GTDB taxonomy): domain Bacteria; phylum Pseudomonadota; class Gammaproteobacteria; order Acidithiobacillales; family Acidithiobacillaceae; genus Acidithiobacillus_B; species Acidithiobacillus_B sulfuriphilus. The sequence goes on from NZ_RIZI01000188.1 coordinate 55,529, forward strand.
GCACCCCCAAGACCGGCAACAGGGTCTTGGCCGCCAGCATCCCCGGCAGGTGCGCCGCGCCGCCAGCGCCGGCAATGATACAGCGCAGCCCCCTGGACGCCGCCGTTTCAGCGTATTGAAACAAGAGATCCGGGGTGCGATGGGCCGACACCACCCGCAGCTCAAAGGGCACCCCCAGGACGCGAAGCTGCCCCGCGGCATGCCGCATCACTTCCCAATCACTGTTGCTGCCCATCACCACACCAACCAATGGCTGCGCCATGCCTTTCTCCTCTCTAGGCCGCGGCAGGAAACCGGCTATAATGCCTGCCATGAGCCACTCCCTCAATAGTCCGCATCGTCCCATTCGCAGCTTTGTGCTGCGCCAGGGCCGTCTTACCGACGCTCAGGGCGATTTGTTGCAAACCCTCCTGCCTCGCTACCGGATCGATCCGGCAGCCCCCTGGACGCATCCTTGGGGCGATGGGCGGCCCCTGGCGCTGGAGATCGGCTTTGGCAACGGCGAACATCTGGCCGCCCTGGCCGCCAGCCGCCCCGGCTGGGGCTTTATCGGCGCCGAGGTTCACGGTCCGGGAGTGGGGGCCTTGCTGCTGCGCATGCGCGATGAGGAACTGCACAACATCCGCATCCTCAAGGACGACGTGGCGCCCTGGCTCGCCACCCTGCCCGATGGCTGCCTGCAGGCCATCATCATCCAGTTCCCCGACCCCTGGCCGAAAAAACGCCATCACAAACGCCGCCTCATCCAGCCCGGCTTTGCCGGCACCCTGGGGCGCCTGCTCGCCGCCGGCGGTGAGCTACAGCTCGCCACCGACTGGGAAGCCTACGCCCGTCACATGCTTTCCATACTCGATGCCGAGCCGAATCTCGTCAACACGGCAGGCCCCGGCCACTTTGCCTCCCGCCCCGCCAATCGCATCCCCACCCGCTTTGAGCGGCGGGGAGA
>NZ_RIZI01000189.1 GCF_003721225.1 Acidithiobacillus sulfuriphilus
GTGCCCTTGAGGCGGACCATGCGCGGGTGAAATCCATCGCCGGATGGGAGTACATAATTAACTCTATTTCTAATGCGATTTAGAATTAGCCCTTATTTTGTTTGGGGTGGCTGATGGGGCTCGAACCCACGACAACCGGAATCACAATCCGGGGCTCTACCGACTGAGCTACAGCCACCATAAGAAGAGAGCGGCAATGATACTGTGCGGAGGGGGAGATAACAAGAGGGGTAAGGCGCTGGCTCCGCGCATCCGGATCGCAGGCGGGTCAATCCATGAAGAGCGAGCTGACGGAATCCTCTTCGGCGATGCGGCGGATGGTTTCGGCGAGGAGTTCCGCAATGGAGAGGATGCGGATCTTGCTGCAAGCCTGGGCATCCGGGCGCAGGGGAATGGTGTCGGTAACCGTGAGTTCGTCGAGGACGGACCTTTCGATGCGCTCGATGGCGGGGCCGGAGAGGACCGGGTGGGTGCAGTAGGCGCAAACCCGGACCGCGCCATTCTCCTTCAGGGCCTTGGCTGCCTCGCAAAGGGTATTGGCCGTGTCCACCATGTCGTCGACAATGACGCAGGTGCGCCCTTCCACATCGCCGATGATGTTCATCACCACCGATTCGTTGGGGCGGGGACGGCGTTTGTCGATGATGGCCAAGTCCACTTCGAGGCGCTTGGCAATGGCGCGGGCCCGGACCACACCGCCCACATCCGGGGATACGACGATGAGTCCGGGATAGCTCTGCCGCCAGATGTCGCCCAGGAGGATGGGAGAGGCGTAGATGTTGTCCACGGGGACGTCGAAGAAGCCCTGGATCTGATCGGCATGGAGGTCCATGGTGAGGACGCGGTTGGCGCCGGCGCTGGTGATGAGATCGGCAACGAGCTTGGCGGTGATGGCAGTGCGGGCCCGCGACTTGCGATCCTGGCGGGCATAGCCGTAATAAGGCACAGCGGCGGTGATGCGATTGGCCGATGCGCGCTTGAGGGCATCGATCATGGTCAGCAACTCCATGAGGTTGTCATTGGTGGGCGCGCAGGTGGGCTGCAGCACAAAGACGTCCCGGCCCCGGACATTTTCGAGGATTTCCACGAAGACTTCGCCGTCGCTGAAGGAACTCACTTCGGCGCGGCCGAGAGGGATCTGCAGAAAACGCGCTACGGCTGCCGCCAGGGCGGGATTGGCATTCCCGCTAAAGACCATGAGATTACCGTGGACCATGGTAACTGTTTCCCTCTGCGTAAACGTTTTAGGACGGCATGGGGACCAATTTGGCTGGGGCGCCAGGGATCGAACCTGGGAATGCCGGAATCAAAATCCGGTGCCTTACCGCTTGGCTACGCCCCATCAAAACAAAGTATCCCGGACGAGATCATGGAGGGGATGACGATTGCATCCCCGCACTGCCCAGGCCCGCCAGGGTTTTGGAACGGTTGCCACGATCTGCTGCGCACTTTGCGCATCGCTGGCCAGGGCGAAACAACAGGCACCACTCCCGGTGAGCCGGGCGTGGTGCAGGCCCTGTGCCTGAAGCCAGTCGAGAGCGCGGTCAATCCCGGGATAACGCCGCCGGACCGTTGTTTCCAGCGTATTTTCCGTAACCCCATCCAGAAACGCGCTTATTGTGATAGGCGCGTGTTGCCGTGTCAATTCCGGCGCTGCGAAGATCTCCCGCGTTGCCACGGAAACGCCCGGATGGAGCAGGACATAGTGGGCTTCGGGTAGTTCGGGCATGGCCACCAGCCGCTCGCCGATGCCTTCGCCCCAGGCCGACTGGCCAAAGAGGAAAACGGGCACATCCGCTCCCAGGCTGACCCCCATGGCCATCAGTTCCGTCCGGCTGAAGCCCAGATTCCAGAGCTGGTTGAGGGCGAGCAGAGTGGTGGCGGCGTCGGAGGAACCGCCGCCAATGCCGCCTCCCAGGGGTAACTGCTTGTCGATGTGGATATGGACCCCTTCGCGAACATTGCTCTCGGTGAGGAGTTTTTGTGCGGCGCGGACGGTGAGGTCCGCTGTTTCTGCCACACCTGCCGGTCCACCGGTGCGGTGGATGGATCCCGGCGGCAGGGACTCGAAATAAAGGGTGTCATGGAGGTCGATAAACTGGAAAACCGTTTGCAGTTCATGGTAGCCGTCTGCCCGTTGGCCGACGACGCGGAGCATGAGGTTGAGTTTGGCCGGTGCCGGGTAAGCGCGGCTCATGGGCGCTCACCAAAGTGCCAGCCGGTAATGGCGAGACGCAGGGTGATTCCGTCGGGACCTTGGGCCTGCAGGAGACTGGGCATGACGAGCCCGCCTACGGGGGCATAGGCGAGATAACGGATGGTCCATTGCTCGGCGTGCAGGGTTTCGGGGAGGCCATTGCCATTGCGCTCGACGCCTTCATCCGGCCTGGGCAGGCCGAGCAGCCAGTCGGGCAGGCGCGCTACGGGAAGGGCTACGTGCAGGACCGATTCCAGCAGCGCCCCGAGGCTGGCGGCCTGCATTTGCTTGCCATTGGCCAAGAGCAATTGGGCCCCCTCGGCGGTGGCGCTGAGGCGGGCCACGGTACGACCCAGGGGGTCGCGGAGGGAGATTTCCTGTTGCTGGGGGTCTTCCTGCCAACGGAATCCAAAGCTTTCCGCTCCCTTGGGCGAGCGCAGGGATGCCTGCCCGCTGGCTTGCCAGGCGGAAAGGCTACGCAGTACCTGGTCCCGCTCATGACTGGCCAGCACCAGGGAGGGCCGGGGTGCCGGAGGCGGGAGGCTGGCACAACCGTCCAATAGGGAGACCGTGACGGCCAGCAAGCATAGGGTACGCCGCATCATGGCCGGGGTCTGGCGACGAGGGTTTGCAGGGTGGCATCATCGGGGTGGTAGCGCAGCGCGTCCTGCCAGACCTGCCGTGCCTCGTCATAGCGCTGCAATGCCCAGAGTACCTCACCGAGATGGCCGCTGACTTCGGCATCGGTAGGCATGGCGGCATGGGCCTTCTGCAGATAGGGCAGGGCTTTCTCGTTGAGACCCTGCACATGATAGAGCCAACCCAGGCTGTCGAGGATCTCCGGACTCTCGGGGGCCAGGGCGATGGCCTTGTTGAGCAGGGTTTCCGCCTCCCCCAGGCGGGTGTGCCGTTCTACCAGGCTGAAGCCGATGAAGTTGTAGGCCTGGGCATCGTTGGGGGCGAGGCGGATGACCTCGCGCATGGCCTTTTCCATGGCCGGATAATCCTTGAGGCCCTCCTCAATCACGCCCTGCTCGTACCAGAGCTCGGGCTGGTCGGGCAGGCGTTGCAGGGCATCGTGGAGCACACTCAAGGCCTCCTGCGCCTTGCCTTCGTCCAGCCGCAATTCTGCCTCCAGGAGCGGGATTTGTGCCTGTTTGGGATACCGGGCAGCCAGATCCTGGAGTTGCCTCATGGCCTTTTCCCGATGTCCGAGCAGGTAGTCGATGCGGGCGCTGCGCAGTTCCACTTCGGGAAAGAGGGGGCCGCTGGTGATGCGCTGGTACCACTGCAAGGCTTCGGCCCATTGCCCTTGGGCTTCATAAAGCCGCCCCAGATAGTAGACTGGTGCCGGTGAGTGCGGTGCCAGGCGCAGGGCCTCGTGCAGGGCCTGCCTTGCCCCCGCCCAGTCCTGGCGATCCATGTCGATGAGCCCCAGGGAAAGGGCGATTTCCGGATCCTGGGGGTTTTGCCGGGCCAGGTTTTGGTAGATGCGATAGGCCTGCTCCACGCCACCCATGCGCAGATAGAGGGAGGCCAGATACTGGCGGGCCATGCTGGCCTCCGGATGGCTGGCGGTGAAGCTCTGTATGCTGCGCAGGGCGGCGGTGGGACCCTGGCTGATGCGCAACGCCTCGGCCAGGGTGATGGCCGCTTCCTGCCAGGCGGGTCGTAGGGCCAGGGCCTTTTGCAGTTGGGTGACCGCGGCGTCCATGCGATGTTGGGTCAGATATAGGCGGCCCAGGGCGAAATAGGCCGGAGCAGAGCGCGGATCCTTGCTGATCAAGGCCTGGAGGAGACGCTGGGCCTCGCCGGGGCGGCCATGGGACATGAGGAGATCGGCCAGTTGCAGGGTCACGCGGGTATCATTGGGAAAACGGGTGACCGTTTCCTGGAGCAGGGCGATGGCACGGCTTTCCTGGCCGGTGGTGAGGAGCAGCGCCGCCTCGTACTGGGCTGCTGCGGCGCTGTCTGGGGCCACCTGCCGCCAGCGCCGGGCCAGTTTGAGGGCGCCGGGAAAGTCGCCAAAGCCGGCGGCGACGGCGGTGGCCCTGGCCAGCACCTTGGCGCTGCTGCTTTGACGGGCCGCTTCACGCCATGCGGGTATGGCGAGTTGGGGGTCGTGGCGGAGCGTGGCAAACTCGGCGACCAGGAGATAGTACAACTGCTCGCCGGTCATGCCGCGCTCCACAGTGCCGGCCCCGGCCACCCCGGCCGCCAGGCCCAGCGCAAGGCCGATCATTCCGCCGCGTAGCCTGGCCCCCATCGTGCCCATCCACCACCTCCATCCTGTGCAAGGATGGCACAATAACCGCTCGCGAATGGGCTTGCAATCCTGACGGCTGTCGGCCACAATCCGGCCCTTCATCGTCGCCCAGCAGGGACGGTTACGCCATTTACTGCTTCGGTCTGAGTCATCATAGCGCCCCCATTGAAGTTCGGGAAAAAGTGGCCTTTTCTCCGGAGGGGCTGTTGCTTGCCCATCGGGATCTCCTCAGCAAAGGGGTGGCCAAGGAAGTGCTGATCCTGTCTACCTGCAACCGGACGGAGATCTATTACCACGGCGGTTGCGGCGGCCATGCCGATATCATGCAATCCTGGCTCTGCGATTTCCACGGCGTCGACCAGCGGCTTCTGGCCGGACATGGTTATTTCCATGTTCAGGATGAGGCCGCCCGTCACCTCTTCCGCGTGTCCTGTGGACTCGATTCCATGATTGTTGGCGAACCGCAAATCCTCGGCCAGATCAAGGACGCCTACCAGATTGCCGCGGATGCCGCGAGCGCGGGTCCTTTGCTCAACCGGCTCCTGCATTGGGCCTTTCGCGTGGCCAAAAGGGTGCGCAGCGAAACGGCCATCGGTTCGGCACCGGTGAGCATCGCCTATGCGGCGGTGAGCCTGTCCAAACAGCTCCTGGGCACGCTGGAGGATAAGGAGGCCCTGCTCATCGGCGCCGGCGAGACGATGGAACTGGTAGCGACGCATCTGCGGGAGCACGGGGTGAAGCGCTTTGCCGTGGCCAACCGGACTCCGGAGCGCGGGCAGCAGTTGGCGCAGCGCATGGATGGGGCAGCCTTTTCCCTGTCCCAGATTCCCGAGCTCCTGGCCCAGGCCGACGTGGTGGTCAGTTCCACGGCCAGCCCGCTGCCGGTGGTCACGGCCGCAGCGGTCGCCGAGGCCATGACCCGGCGCCGGAAGGGGGAACTCATGCTCGTGGACCTGGCGGTGCCGCGGGATATCGCTCCCGAGGTGGGCAAGCTGGCCAACTGCTATCTTTATACCATTGACGACCTCAATGATATTACCCAGGCGGGACTGCGGGCGCGTCGGGAGGCGGCCCTGGAGGCCGAGGGCATCATTGCCGAGGAGGTGGCGGGTTTTCAGCAGTGGCGGGAGAGCCTGGATGTGGTGCCCGCCATCCGCCGGCTGCGTGAGCATGTGGAAGGCAGCCGCAAGGACGAGTTGCAGCGTTTTCTGCGCTATATCGAACTGGGCCAGGACCCGCGGGTGGTGCTGGATGCCTTCTCCAAGGCATTGATCAACAAGATTCTGCATGAGCCCATCGCCACCTTGCGCCAGCCCTGTCAGGAGGCGACCAGTGAAAACCTGGTGGCGGCCCTGGATATCCTTTTCCATCTCAGCGATGCCGAAGGATGAGCCTCAGTCCGCGCCTGCTGGGTCAGTTGGAGCAGTTGGCCTTTCGCCATGACGAGTTGGCGCAGATGCTGGCCAGCCCCGACGTGGCCAGGGACGCCGCACGCTTCCAGGCCCTTTCCCGGGAGCTGGGAGAGATCACGCCCATCCTCGAACTGTTGCGGGCCCACGGGCGCCGGGAGCAGGACCTGGCCGCGGCCGAACGCATGCTCCTGGAGGAGCGGGATGCCGAATTGCGGGCCATGGCGGCCGAGGAGGCGGAGGCCGCAAGGGAAGCCTTGGCGGGTCTCGAAGAGTCCCTGCGCCTGCGCCTGCTGCCCAAGGATCCAAACGACGAGCGCAGCGTCTTTCTGGAGATCCGTGCCGGTACCGGAGGAGAGGAGGCGGCCCTGTTCGCCGCCGATCTGGCGCGGATGTACACGCGCTACGCCGAAAACCGCGGTTTTGCCGTTGCCGTCATTTCCGCCTCGGAGTCGGAACGGGGCGGCTTCAAGGAAATCATCCTGGAGATCAGCGGCCGCGGGGCCTATTCGCGTCTGAAGTTCGAATCCGGCGGGCATCGCGTGCAGCGCATCCCCGAAACCGAAGCGCAAGGGCGCATCCATACCTCGGCCTGCACCGTGGCCGTCCTGCCGGAAGTGGACGAGATTGCCGAGATCACCCTCAATCCCGCCGACCTGCGCATTGACACCTATCGTGCCAGCGGGGCCGGCGGCCAGCATATCAACAAGACCGACTCGGCGGTGCGAATCACCCACATCCCCTCGGGACTGGCGGTGGCCTGTCAGGAAGACCGTTCGCAGCACAAAAATCGGGCCCGTGCCATGGCCCTCTTGCAGGCGCGCCTGCTGGAACAGGAGCAGGAAAAACAACAGAGTGCCGCGGCGCAGACGCGCCGTCTGCTGGTGGGTTCCGGGGACCGTTCCGAACGCATTCGCACCTATAATTTTCCCCAGGGGCGGGTAACGGATCACCGTATCAACCTTACCCTGTATCGTTTGGAAGCGGTGCTTGCCGGTGATCTCGATGCCCTCATCGACCCCTTGATCAGGGAATATCAGGCCGATCTCCTGGCCCGCCTGGGAGAGGATGCCTAAAGATGTCCGTGCCGGTAGGGGATGCCCTGCGTAAGGTGGCATCGCGTTTGGGAGTGGTGAGCGACCAGCCGGAGCAGGAGGCGCGCTGGCTCGTGGAGATCGCTTTGGGCTGCGCTGCGGCCGGCCTGTTGCGCCGGGGCGATCAGCCCCTCCCCGCTGCGGCCGCCCAATGGCTCGACGAGCGCGTGGAACGGCGCCTGGCGGGTCTCCCCTTGCCCTATTGCCTGGGCACCTGGTCCTTTTATGGGCTGGAGATGGCGGTAAATCCCGCCGTGCTCATCCCTCGCCCGGACACGGAGTCTCTGGTTGAACTGGCCTTGGGGCACTTGCCCCGGGAGGGTGCGCGGCGGGTGCTGGACCTGGGTACGGGCTCCGGAGCGGTGGCCCTCGCCGTAGCCCGGGCCAGACCAGAGGCAGAGATGTGGGCCGTGGAGCGCAGCCCGGAGGCCCTGGCCGTGGCCCAAGGCAACGGCCAACGCCTGGGCCTGGCCGTGCACTGGCTGGCGGGTGACTGGTTTGCGCCCCTCCCCCCGGGGCTCCGCTTCGACCTGATCCTGGCCAACCCCCCCTACCTGGCCGCCGATGATCCCCATTTGCCGGCCCTGCGCCATGAGCCGCAGGAGGCGCTGCTGGCCGGCCCGACGGGTTTGGAGTGTCTGGCGGCAATCGCTACGGCAGCGCCCGGTCACCTGGTGCCCGGTGGGGTGCTGGGTCTGGAGCATGGTGCGGAGCAAGGAGAGGCGGTGCGGGCCTTGCTGCGCGCCGCCGGTTTTGCGCAGCCGCGCACGCACCGGGATCTGGCGGGCCGGGAGCGCGTGACCAGCGGCTCCCTCCCAGCCTGAGCCATGCCCGAACTGCCCGAAGTCGAAGTCAGCCGCCTCGGTATCCGGCCCCATGTCCTGGGGCAAAGGATCCGGACGGCCGTGGTTCGTGAGCCCCGCCTGCGCCTGCCGGTGAACGCCGACCTGGTGGAACGGGTGGCCGGGCAAAGGATTCATGACGTCGACCGGCGCGGCAAATATTTGCTGCTGGCGCTGGATAGTGGCGCGCTGCTCATCCACCTGGGGATGAGCGGGCAATTGCGGGTACTTCCCGCGGCCACCCCGCCGCGCCGCCATGACCATGTGGATCTGGTCCTGGATTCCGGCGCCTGCCTGCGCTTCCATGATCCGCGCCGTTTCGGGGTGCTGCGCTGGATCCATGACGGCGAGAACCATCCCTTGCTTCGGGATTTGGGTCCCGAGCCCCTCGGTGCTGCGTTCACGGGCGCCCTGCTCCATGCCCGCAGTCGGGGCCGCTCCTTGGCCGTCAAGGGCTTCATCATGGATGCGCACACCGTGGTCGGGGTGGGGAATATCTATGCCAACGAGGCCCTCTTCCGCGCCGGCATCGATCCCCGCCGGGCCGCCGGGCGTATCGGTCTGGCGCGTTATGAGCGGCTGGCCGCCGCGATCCGCGCGGTGTTGGCCGAGGCCATTGCCGAAGGCGGCACCACCTTGCGGGACTTTATCCAGCCCGATGGCAAGGATGGGCATTTTCGACTATCTCTGGCGATCTATGGGAGAGCAGATGGGCCCTGCCTGCGTTGTGGCGGGCCCATTCGCTGCGTCCGCGTTGGCGGACGCAGCAGCTATTTCTGTCCACACTGCCAACATTGAAATGCGGGGAGCGTCATGCCCAGTAATCAGCTAGCTCTGTCACCCATTTTGCGCGAACTGCAGGTACTCAGTCACTGGCGCGACCAGATAGCCGGGAGATTGCATGATCTGGCGGCGTTGACCACGGATCTGGGGCTGTTGCCCGGGGGTACGGTCCTGCGCCTGGAAACCCTGGCTTACGAGATCGGTCAGGACAGCCTGCGCGTGGCCTTCGTGGGCGAGTTTTCCCGCGGCAAGACCGAGTTGATCAATGCCCTTTTCTTTGCCAACGTGGGCGGGCGGCTCCTACCCTCCAGTTCCGGCCAGACCACCATGTGCCCGGTGGAGATTCGCGGAGCCCCCCAGGGCAACCCAGGCATGCAGTTGCTGCCCATCGCCAGCCGCACCCTGGACGTCACCATTGAAAAGCTCAAAAAGGCCGGGAGCGCCTGGACCCGCATACCCCTGGGCCTGGAGAGCACTAGCGGGCGGAACGCGGCACTGGCGCACCTGACGGAAACCATCTGTGTACCCATCGAGGAGGCCCGTCGCTTCGGCCTTTGCCCTCCCTTGAATCGCACGCCCAAGGATCGGGAGAGAACGGTGTGCCCCTCCTGCGGCCTGGGCAAGGTGCTCATCCCGCGCTGGCGGCACGCCCTCATCTACCTGCCCCATCCCATGCTGGACGCCGGACTCACCGTGCTCGACACGCCCGGACTCAATGCCATCGGCGCCGAACCGGAGCTGACTTTCGGCATGCTGGCCGATGCCGACGCCATTATTTTCGTGCTGGGTGCGGATACCGGCGTTACCCAGAGCGACCTCGCCATCTGGGAACAGTATCTGATGCGCAACCCCAGTCAGAAGCAGTTGGTTATCCTCAACAAGGTCGATACCCTGTGGGACGAATTGCGCGACTGGTCGGAAGTGGAGGCGGAAATCGCCCGGCAGATCGATGCCACCGCCGCCCGCCTCGGGGTGCGCCGTGAGCAGGTCATCCCCGTTTCCGGTCAGAAAGGGCTGGTGGCCCGTATCCGCCAGGATGCCGATCTGCTGACCCGCAGCGGCCTGTCCGTATTGGAGGAGGCCATCGCCACCATCCTCGTCCCCGCCCAGGAGGCCAGCATTCGGGAACGCTGCCGGGCCGTGGTAGAGCGAACGGTCATGGATCAGAAGGCCATCCTGCGTGACCAGATGCAAGGAATCATGGCGCAGATGGATAGCATGCGCCGCCTCAAGGAGAAGACCGGCGAAAAGGTGCCCAAGCTGGTGGCCCAGCATCAGCAGATTTTGCGTTCTTTCGAGGCGGATCGCCGCGCCTTCGAGCAGAAGAAAACCGCCTTTCGTGCCGCGGTGGAAGAGGGGCTGCTGGCGCCCCTGGCGCCCGGCACCTTTGACCTGATCATCAGCAACGCCAAGGGAGAGATGCTCTCGGCATGGACGACGGCAGGCATCGTGGAGCGCTTCAAGAGCTTCTTTGCCGATGCCATTGCCCGCTTTGACGCCGCCCTTGAAGGTGCGCAGCAGGTGGCGACCCTGGTGGCGGAAGAGTACCAGCCCTTGCAGGCCCGCTATCATCTCCCGCAACTGGGTGCCATCCCTTACGCCATCATGCCGCGCCGCGCCGAACTGCTGACCATGGCCGAAAACTACGAACGTTTTGGGATGAAGCTGGAGATCGCCGTCAACACCCAGGGTGCCGTGGTGCGTAAAGCCTTCCTCACGGTTGCCAGCCGCATCCGCGATTTTGTTCTGGAAACCCGCCATGAGGCCGAAAGCTGGGTGGATGAGATCATGGCCGTCATGAACCGCCAGATGGAGATTTTCCAAGCCAGGTCAGAGGAGGAACTGGCCGCCCTGGAGTCCATTTCCCAGGCCATGGGCAACATCGACACCCGCATCCTGCAACTCCAGCGGGCCCTGGAAGATCGTCAGGCCGATATGCGGCAGGTGGACGCCCGCTGGACGCTCTTGCTGCCGCTGCTCCGGCAAGACCATCCCGCGTCGGAGCTTCCGGCCCATAATCCCTAGGCCTGCCCCGTCAAGCGCCGAAACTTCTGCTCCAGTTCGCTGGCCGATTCCGGATGCCGCGGATCGCCGATGATGCAGTCCACCGGGCAGACCTCGCGACATTGGGGGGTGTCGTAGTGTCCCACGCATTCCGTGCAGAGGGCGGGGTCGATCACGTAGATCTGCGGGCCTACGGAGATGGCGTTGTTGGGACACTCCGGTTCACAGACATCGCAGTTGATGCATTCATCGGTAATCAGTAACGACATACGCTCCCCGCACAAAAAACCAAGTATCGCGCTATGTTATTCTGCGCCAAGCCCCCCGTCCACTTGGCCGTGAAAACGCTGGCGCAGGGCCATGGCCACCTGTGGCTGGACAAAGGCCGTCACATCGCCGCCCAGGCGGCTGATTTCCCGCACCAGACTGGAAGACAAAAAGGTATGCTGGTCCGAGGTCATCAGAAAGAGGGTCTCCATTTCCGGGTTCATCCGCCGGTTGATGGAGGCGAGCTGGAATTCGTGCTCGAAATCCGAAATGGCACGCAGTCCGCGGAGGATCACGCTGACCCCTTCGTCTTGCAGCAGATTGATCAGCAGCCCCTCAAAGTCCCGCACCCGCACCCCGGGGATCCCGGCAAGGACCGATTGCGCCAGGGCCAGGCGTTCGCCCAGGGGGAAAATGGTCGCCTTGGGCGTCTGCGCAGCCACCGCCACCACCACTTCGTCAAAGAGCCCGGCCGCACGGCGCACCAGGTCCTCGTGGCCATTGGTGATGGGATCGAATGTTCCGGGGTAAATGACCCGGCGCAATTTGCCCTTTGCTGTCTCATCCATGGGTCCGTTCCTCCGTAAAGCGCTGGAACAGGGCATAGTGGGAATCGCCGCAATGCCCGGAGCGATAGCGGCTCCAGCCCTGGGGCAAGGCCCCTTCCGGCCACTGCTCGGTGGCTGTACTTTCCAGATAAATCATAGCGTTGTCCGCCAGGCAACGACCGGCAAAGAGCAGCGGCGCCAGGCGTGCCGGCCAACCCTGGTGGAAGGGGGGATCGGCCAGGATGACATCAAAGGATTGGCCGCAGTCGCGCAAAAAAGCCAGGGCGTCGGTACCGACAATCTGTGCCTGAGCAGCAGCGCAGGCCGTCACATTTTCCGCAAGGATCTGCCGGTGACGCGGGTTTTTTTCCACAAAAACCACCGCTCCGGCGCCCCGGGACAGGGCCTCCAGGCCCAAGGCGCCGCTGCCGGCGAAAAGATCCAGCACCCGGGCGCCGATGATGTCGGACGCGAGCCAGTTGAACAGGGTTTCACGCACCACCCCCGGCGTTGGCCGCAGACCCGTGCCGGGCAAGGTGCGCAGGCGGCGCCCCCGGCAGCGGCCGGCAATGATGTGGATGCTCACCGGCCGCCCTGCGCCGGGGCGTTGTCCCATCCCGCCCATCGGTGGATAATGTCCGCCATCATTCATTCTCCTGCTCTGGCCGCACGTCCATGCTCAACTGGTTCAAGGGTAACAAAACACCGCCACTGCGGGAAACGACCGATCCGGCAGAGACCGCTCCCGTAGCGTTTTCTGCCGCGGAGGTGGCCGTTGTCCCTCCCGCATCGGCAACGGCGGGCTTGCCGGCGGAATCCTCCCCGGCGGAGCCGGGCAAAAAGGGCCTTTTCGCCCGGCTGAAGGAGGGTTTGAGCCATAGCCGCGAACAACTGACCAGCGGCGTGGAACGCTTGGTTTTCGGCAAGAAGGAGATCGATGCCGAACTGCTGGAGGATCTGGAGGCCCTCTTGCTCCAGGCCGATCTCGGCATGGCGGCGACCCAGGAAATGATGGCGGCCGTGACCGAAAAGGTGCGGCGCAAGGAACTCTCCGATCCCCAGGCCCTGACGGCGGCCCTGCGCGCGGCGCTGCTGGATATCCTGCGCCCGCGGGCGGCCCAGTGGTCGCCGCGCAAGGGCGAAACCCAGGTGGTGATGATGGTGGGCATCAACGGCGCCGGCAAGACCACCACCATCGGCAAGCTCGCCGCGCGCTGGAAGGGCGAGGGTTTCGGCGTGCTGCTGGCCGCCGGCGATACCTTTCGCGCCGCGGCGGTGGAGCAGTTGCAGGGTTGGGGCGAGCGCGCGCAGGTGCCGGTGGTGGCCCAGGGCAGCGGCGCCGACAGCGCGTCCGTCATTTACGACGCCTACGCCGCCGCCCGGGCACGGGGCAGCGAGGTGCTCATTGCCGATACGGCCGGACGCCTGCACACCCAGGGGCACCTCATGGAGGAGCTGAAAAAGGTCAAGCGCGTCCTGGCCAAGCTGGATCCCGCCGCGCCGCAGCAGATCTGGCTGGTGCTGGATGCCGGCACGGGTCAGAATGCCCTGAATCAGGCCCGTCAGTTCCACGAGGCCGTGGGGTTGACGGGTATCTGCATCACCAAGCTGGATGGGACCGCCAAGGGCGGCGTGGTAGCGGCCGTGGCCAAGGCCCTGCCCATCCCCATTCGCTATGTGGGCGTGGGGGAGGGGGTGGAGGACCTCCGCCCCTTTGATCCCCAGGCCTTTGTCGACGCACTCTTCGCGGAGAAGACCGGATGATTCGTCTGATCAATGTCACCAAGCATTACCCGGGCCGCCACCATGTGCTGCGGGAAGTGAATCTGCATCTGCGCAAGGGAGAAATGGCGTTGCTCACCGGACCCTCCGGGGCGGGAAAAAGCACCCTGCTCAAGATGTTGCTGCGCCTCGAAGGCGTCAGCAACGGCACCCTGATGGTGAACGGCGTGGATCTGTCCACCCTCAAACGCCGCCATATCCCCGCCTACCGGCGTCGCATCGGCGTGGTCTTTCAGGACCACAAGCTGCTCATGGACCGGGATTTGTTCAGCAATGTCGCCTTGACCCTGCAGGTGGCTGGCCTGCCCGACCGGCAGGTGCAAAGCCGGGTGCGGGCGGCCCTCGATAAGGTGGGGCTGGGCGATCGCCTGCGCGAGTATCCCGCCACCCTGTCGGGAGGCGAACAGCAGCGGGTAGGGATCGCCCGGGCCATCGTCCATACGCCGGAAATCCTCCTGGCGGACGAACCCACCGGCAATCTGGATCCGCGCCTGAGCAATGAGATCCTCGATCTCTTTCGCGACTTTCATCACCACGGCACGACGGTGCTCATCGCCACCCATGACCAGGGTCAGATCGATCGTCTGGGCCTGCCGGTATTGCGGCTGGAAGGGGGGCGCCTACACGCGCCGGAGGATCACCAGTGAATCTGCACATCCGTATCGAAGCGGGCCGGAACGCCCTGTCGGCCTTGGGTCGACAACCCATTTCCACGGCGATGACCGTCCTCGCCCTGGCCATCGTCATTGCCCTGCCGGTGGGCCTCTTCACCGTTCTGACCAACATGGAAAACCTCCTCGGCAACTGGCGCAATCAGGCGCAAATCTCCCTTTTCCTGCATAAGGATGCGAGTCCGCAAGCGATCCAGCACTTGCAAAAGGCCCTGGCGCAAACCAAAGGCGTGGTTGAGGTACGCTATGTCAGCGCCGACGCGGCCCTGGCCGAGTTCCAGAAACACAGTGGCATGGTGGCGGCCATTCAGACCCTGGGAGAAAATCCCCTGCCGGCCTCCTTTGTGGTGCAGTTGGATCCGCTCCGCTACCCACCCAGCGCCCTGCAGCAGCTCATTGGGCATTGGGCGCAGGACCCCGCCGTGGCCACTGCCCAGTCGGATCTCCATTGGGTCGCCCGCCTGCAGGCCATCCTTGCCTTGGGCCAGCGCGCTGCCCTCATCTTGGCCGTGCTGCTGGCCCTGGGGGCGGTGCTGGTCATGGGCAACACCATCCGCCTGCACATCGCCCAGCGCCGGGACGAAATCGACGTGGCCAGTCTGGTGGGCGCCACCCGCAGCTTCATTCGCCGCCCCTTCCTTTATCAGGGCTTGTTGCAGGGCGCCGTGGCGGGCCTCGTTGCCTGGGGCATCGTCGTGGCCGCCTTCTACTGGCTGCAGGTGCCGGTGGATCGCCTCGCCGCCCTGTATGGTACGCAGTTCAATCTGGTAGCCCTCACCCCGGAGCAGGGCGCCACCTTGGTGATTGCCAGCGCCCTGCTCGGCTGGTTGGGCTCGCTCCTTGCGGTGGGGCGGCATCTCGACCATACTTTTGCGTAGTTTCCTGCTTCTGCTTGGGCATTTTCCCGCAGAACCTTTCGCCAACTCATCGGTCCAATGAAGTAATTATTGGCATGAGGTTTGCTTATGAATGACATGGCATTAGTGACTAGAGAACTGGCAAGTGCCGATGGTCTTTCCGGCTATCTGCGCTTTGTCAACAGCCAACCGCTCCTTGATGGAGAGGAGGAGCATCGCTTGGCCCTGCGCCTGCGCGACGACGACGACCTGGACGCTGCCAAGCGCCTGGTCTTGAGCCACCTGCGTTTTGTGGTGCGCGTGGCCCGGGGTTACCGAGGCTATGGGCTGCCCGAGGCGGACCTGATTCAGGAAGGCAATATCGGCCTGATGAAGGCCGTCAAGCGCTTCGACCCCGATCACGGCGTGCGCCTGGTATCCTTTGCCGTCCACTGGATCAAGGCCGAGATGCACGAATTCATCCTGCGCAACTGGCGCATCGTCAAGGTGGCCACCACCAAGGCCCAACGCAAGCTCTTTTTCAATCTGCGCTCCAGCCGCTCCAAGCTGGGCTGGCTGCAGGGGGAGGAGAGCGAGGCCATTGCCCGGGAATTGGGCGTGAGTCAGGAGGCGGTCCTGGAAATGGAAGGGCGCATGTCCGGCCATGATTTCTCCCTCAACGCCGATCCGGATGACGGTATGGATACGGGGCGGGTCTTTGAGTTGGCGGACCCCGGCGCAACGCCGGCAGAGCGGTTGCTCGAAGGCGACTGGGACTGCCAGCAGCATCAGGCCCTGCAGCGAGCCCTGGCCACTCTGCCCCAGCGCGACCGTTACATCATCGAAAACCGCTGGCTCAATGAAGATCCCAAGACCCTGCAGGCGTTGGGCGATGAGCTGGGGGTTTCGGCGGAGCGGGTACGGCAACTGGAAAAAACCAGCATGGGCAAGCTGCGTCAGCAGATGATGGATTACGCCGAGGCGTGAGGGCCGTGTTGCTGTTTCATATTGACGATGCCGGGCGCTGGCCGACCTTGCTCGCCAACCTGCGCAATGCGCATACGGCCGATCCGGAGCGTCCTTTGCAGGTGATCGCCAATGGCCAGGCGCCCGTGGCCCTTTGGGCCAAGGGCCATTGGCGCCGGGAGATGGAAGAACTCGCTGCGGCAGGCGTCATGGTGGGTATCTGCCGAAACAGCTTGCGCAATCTGGGCCTGGATCCGGAGGAATGCCCTGCGGGCAGCGTTCTGGTGCCCGCAGGAATCATCGCCATTGCCGATGCCCAAGGGGGCGGGGCCCTTTATCTCAAGCCGTAGCCAAAACGGGTAGGAGCGGCCCATGGCCGCGACAAAAACCGGCGGCAGCGAGGTCGCGGCCATGGGCCGCTCCTACGCTTGTTTCCAGGCTATCCAGAGATGATCCGGATAATCCGTCAAAGAATATAACGCGACAAATCTTCATCCTGTGCCAGATCCTGCAGACGCTCATCCACATAGTTGCGGTCCACCCGGAGGCTTTCCCCGCCCGCATCGGGGGCAGCGAAGGAGATATCTTCCAGGAGCCGCTCCATGACCGTGTGCAGCCGCCGCGCGCCGATGTTCTCCACGCGCTCGTTCACCTGCTGGGCGATCTCGGCAATGCGGCGCACGCCGTCTTCGGTGAACGCCAGTTGCACGCCATCGCTGGCCAGTAGCGCCGTGTATTGCCGGGTGAGGGCGTTTTCTGGTTCCTGGAGGATGCGCACCAGGTCTTCCGCCACCAGGGGGCTGAGCTCGACGCGGATGGGCAGGCGCCCCTGCAACTCCGGGATGAGGTCCGCGGGCTTGCTCAGGTGAAAGGCCCCCGAGGCAATGAAGAGGATATGATCCGTCTTCACCATGCCGTAGCGGGTGCTGACGGTACAGCCCTCCACCAGGGGGAGGAGATCCCGCTGCACCCCCTCCCGCGAGATATCGGGCCCGCTGCCGGCGCCGCTGCGCGCCGCCACTTTGTCGATTTCGTCGATGAAGACGATCCCTCCGGACTGCACGCGTTCCAGGGCCGTGATCTTGATGTCCTCCTCATTGACCAGCTTGGCCGCTTCCTCTTCCGTGAGCAGGCGCAGCGCCTCGGCCACGGTCACCTTGCGCGGGTGCGTCTTGCCCTGGCCGATGTTGGCAAAGAGATCGCGCAATTGCGCCGTCATCTCCTCCATCCCCGGCGGTGCCATGATCTCCACCCCGGCCTTGGGCGCCACGACTTCGATTTCGATCTCCTGGGTATTGAGCCGGCCTTCGCGCAGCATCTTGCGAAACTTCTGGCGGGTGCCCTCATCCTGGCGCGGAAGATGGCTGTCCCGGGGGCCGGGCACCAGGATGTCCAGGACCCGGTCCTCGGCCAGTTCCTCGGCGCGCTGGCGCATGGTGTCCATGCGTTCGGCCCGGGTCATGGTCACCGCCATTTCGGTCAGATCGCGGATGATGGACTCCACGTCCTTGCCCACATAGCCCACTTCCGTGAACTTGGTGGCCTCCACCTTCACAAAGGGCGCACCGGCCAGTTGCGCCAGGCGGCGGGCGATCTCCGTCTTGCCCACCCCCGTCGGACCGATCATGAGGATGTTCTTGGGCGTGATCTCGTCGCGCAGGGGCGGCTCCACCTGGGCGCGCCGCCAGCGATTGCGCAGGGCGATGGCCACGGCCCGCTTGGCATCGGCCTGACCGATGATGTACTTGTCGAGTTCCTGGACGATTTCGCGGGGGGTCATCTGGGACATGTCAGAGTTCTTCTATCAGGTGATGGTGATTGGTGTAGATGCAGATATCGCCGGCAATATTCATGGCGCGTTCGGCGATGGCGCGGGGCGGCAGATCCGTATGCTCCAGGAGGGCGCGGGCGGCCGCCTGGGCGTAGGGGCCGCCGGAACCGATGGCGATGATCCCCCACTCCGGCTCCAGCACATCGCCCTGACCGGTGATGATCAGGCTTTGTTGGCGGTCTGCCACCGCGAGCATGGCCTCCAGGCGGCGCAGGACGCGGTCGGTGCGCCATTCCTTGGCCAGTTCCACCGCCGCTTTGGCCAGTTGGCCGGGGTGGGCCTTGAGCTTGGATTCAAAGCGCTCCAGCAGGGTAAAGGCATCCGCTGTGGCACCGGCGAAGCCCACCAGCACCTCCGGATCCAGGCGGCGCACTTTGCGCGCATTGCCTTTCATCACGGTGTTGCCGAAGGTCACCTGGCCGTCACCGGCCATGACCACCGCCTCCCCGCGCCGCACCGAAAGGATAGTAGTGCCATGGAACTGCTGCATTTCCGTCATGATGCTCCCTGCTTAGGAGGAAGAGGTGGGGAAGGCTGTTTTGCCCGGGGATGGTTCTCATCATAAACCTTGGCCAATTGCTGGTAATCCAGGTGGGTGTAAATGGCCGTGGTGCCGATGCCCGCATGGCCCAGGTATTCCTGTACCGCGCGCAGGTCTCCGGCGGACTGCAGGAAATGGCTGGCGGCGCTGTGGCGCAGGGTGTGGGGGTGGAGGTGCTGCCCCAGCCGCGTCCGCCCCGCGCGCTCCACCCGGTCCTGCACGCTGCGCACGGACATGCGCCGCCCGCTGCGATTGATGAAAACCGCCGTCTCTCCTTCTTGGGCCAGTTCCCTACGCAGTTCCAGATAACGGTCCAGGGCGAGCAGGGCGGGTTTGCCCACGGGTACCAGCCGCACCTTTTGCCCCTTGCCGGTCACCCTGACGCTGCCTTCGCGCCGATCCAGATCGTCCAGACCCAGCCCCACCAGTTCGCTGACCCGCAGGGCGCTGGAGTAGAGCAATTCCAGTATTGCCTGATCGCGCCGCAAGAGGAAGGAATCGGGAGCCGACCCGGCCAGCATCAGCGCCTGGGCCTGGTCCACCGCCAGCCAGTCGGGCAGGGGGTGCTCCTCCTTGGGGATGGGAAAATCCAGGGCGGGATTCGGCAACTGGGGCGTCTGCCGTTGCCCATGGCGGTACAAGGCGCGCAGGGCCGCAAAACGCCGGCGTAGGCTGCGCACCCCGACCCCCCGCGCCCGTTCGCTCATGATAAAGGCGCGCAATACGGCGCGATCCACCTGCTCCAAGCCGTCGATCCCGTGATTTTGGAGGAATGCCGCAAAGCGTCCCAGGTCGTCGCCGTAGGCCGCCAGCGTCGCCGGGCTCACCCTGCCGCTGTCAGCCAGTTGCGCGAGGAAGGCCGCCACGGCTTCCTGCATCAGGGTTCCGCCAGGCAGCGATCCAGGGCGGCCACCACCAGACGCCCGATCTGATCCAGCACATCCACACCGGCCTCGGGTTCATACCGGCCAGGATCGTTGCTGCCCAGCACGATGGCCCCTTGGGCATTGTCGCCGCGCAAGGGAATCAGGGCCAGGGATGCCAAACTGGCTCCTTCGCCACCGAAAAGATCGCTGCGCAGGCCCGGTTCCAGCGCAATGCCGCTCGCCGCTCGCGCCGCCGGCGCCAGCACGCTCAGGCCGCGAAAATCCGCCTCGGCCAGGATGGCGGCCTGCCCCGCTACCCCCGGCAGGGCTTCGCGTGTGACCAAAGCCAGATATTCCACATGAAAATGATCCCGCAGATGCCGTTGCACCACCTCCAGCACCCCCCCGCAATCGAGGCTCTGCAGGAGGGCCACCGCCAGATCCAGCAGGCCGGCACCCAGCTCGGCATTCTGCCGCACCACGCTGAGCACCGCGTCAATGCGCTGGTGCAATTGCCCGTTTTGCTGGCGCAGCAGGGCGATCTGCCGCTCCAGCAGGGAGGCCGCCGAGCCGCGTCCCACGTGGGGCAGGGTCATGGCCGCCAGGAGATCCTCCTGATCCCAAAGAAAATCCGGATGCGCCCGCAGATAGGCCAGCACTGCCTCGGCCTCCGGAGTGTTCGCCGCCGCCACCGCCAACTCAGTCATCCTCCCAGTGGGTGGCCGGGTAGTTCTCGGGGCCGCAGTGGATCTCCAGGGCGGCAATGTGGCGGGCCAGGGTTTCCCCTTCCGCGTCCGTCAGCTTGCGGAGGAAATCCAGTTCCCGTTGATCCGCATTCAATTGTTGGGCAATCTGTTCCAAGGTTGCTTCGCGCATCGTTCCTCCTGCTGCTTCCGGTGCAAAGGCCCAGACCCCGTCGAATACCACGCGCGCCGGGCCGGTCATGGTTAAAGGGGTACCCGGACCCTGCCAGCGGATCTCCAGCGTGCCGCCGGGCAGGGTCACCCGGACCGTTTCATCCAGCAGGCCCCATCGCTGGCCCGCCACCACGGCCGCGCAGGCATTGCTGCCGCAGGCCAGGGTTTCGCCGGCCCCGCGCTCCCAGACGCGCAAACGCAGGTGCTGCCGGTCGTCAATCTCCACAAAACCGACATTGCTGCGGCGCGGAAAGGCCGGGTGTTGTTCCAGTTTCGGTCCCAGGGAAGCCACCGGTGCGCTGTCCACCCGTTCCGTCAGCAGCAGCGCATGGGGATTGCCCATACCGACAGCCGCGATGCACACGGCCTGACCATCCACGTCCAGGGTATAGCTAGCGGCCGAGCGGTCCGCCAGGAAAGGGATGGCCGCGGGTTCCAGTTGCGGCACCCCCATATTCACCATCACCTGACCGTCCTCCTGCACATGCAATTCCAGGCGCCCGCCGCGGGTCTCCACGGGAATGTCCCGCTTCTCGCTAAGGCCTGCCCGGCGTACAAAGAGGGCAAAGCAGCGCGCGCCATTGCCGCACTGCTCCACCTCCCCGCCATCGGCGTTAAAGATACGATAGCGAAAGTCGCAGTCTGCCCGGGTGCTAGGCTCCACCAGCAGGACCTGATCACAGCCGATACCGAAATGGCGATCCGCCAGGGCGCGAATGTCCTCCGGACGCAAGATCACGCGCTGGCGAATGCCATCAAAAACGACGAAGTCATTGCCCAAGCCCTCCATTTTGGTGAAACGCAGGGCAGTGGGCTTTGAATCAGACAATGTGGTAGCCATGGCAGGAGTGTATCAATGTCTTTTCCAGGAGGACAGAGCGCTGTGGATGGCTTGGGCGCGCGTTGGCCTGGAATGCGGCGTAGGAGCGGCCCATGGCCGCGGCCATGGGCCGCTCCTACGTGTGGATTCAACCATGCTTGTGGCGTCCATGCCGCCATTCGCTGTCGCTGCTCCCGTGGAGTTGACCCGTTCAGGGATGGCGTATCCCATTACCTTGTAATGCAATATGCTGATTATTATGTGAGTTCGTGCCGCAATGCCATGTGATGGGACACTCACGGGGCAGTGCGGGATGAAATGGGGCACTTTTCCGGTCTGGGCGGCTTGTCGCTGTGACACGCTGAGGGGTGGAGTTTGGCGGGTGGGTTATCGCAGGATACCGCGCGGGCTTATGGCTGAGTGCCCCGCCAGTGTCCCAAGGGCAAAGAAAAAGGGCCTAGCCGTGAAGCTAAACCCTTGTTTTATCTTGGCTGGGGGACGTGGATTCGAACCACGGTTAGCGGAGTCAGAGTCCGCTGTCCTACCGCTAGACGATCCCCCAAAAGTGCTGCGCATCATAGCCGCCGCCGCCCGTGGCTGTCAAATGGGCGAGGCGCTTCCGGGGTCGTTGCAAAAAAGGTGTTGTGAAAATGTTGCAAGCCTGCCGGATGGGTGCTATAAATTACCTCGTAGTTATCGCAACACCGCTCATGAGGAGGAGCTTAGTCATGAAAAAGAATTTGATCGCACTGGCCGTAGCCGCGGCCATCATCGCGCCGGTGAGCGCCATCGCTGCTGATAACAGCAACGCCAACACCGGCCCTGTCGTCTTCGGTTACGCCCAGATCACCGGCAGCCAGCAGTTCGGCACCAACGGCCCCGAGGGTCTGGTCTTCGGCGCCCACCGCATCCGCTTGGGCTTCAAGGGTGAGGCCGTTCCCGGCGTATCCTACTTCTTTCAGTACAAGTGGGACGGGGCTTGGCAGTCCACCCCGTTGAATAACACCCTTGGCATCGGTGCCATCCCCGGCTCCAGTTCCGGCGTGCAGGATGCCTACATCAACTTCGCTTTCATTCCGGAAGTGCAGTTGCAGGTGGGTAAGTTCCGCGTGCCCGTCGGCCTGGAGCGGACTCAGTACAGTGGTAATAATTTGTTGTTCATCCAGCGTTCCATGAACCAGTCCCTGGGCGCCAACCGTTCCGCCGGCGTCATGTTCCATAGCCCGGACCTGATGAATACCGGGGTTTACTACAGCCTGGGTATCTTTGACAACCACTCCCTCGACGGGAACGATGCCTTCAACTCCGGCAATGTTGCCTTGCCCGTTGGCGCCGGCCAGACCGCGGTGGGCGGCGTCCTGACCAATGGCAGCGGCCAGTATCTGTTCGGCGGCATGCTGGGCTACAAGATGGGTCCGCTGTTGAATGTGGAGCTGTCCGGGGCCCGCGCAGCGGCAGCCAAGTACACAGCCCTTCCCGCCTCCAAGGAGATCGATTCCTGGAATGTGGGCGCCAACGGCGGCTTGATGGGCTTGAAGTACATGGCCGAGTACAGCGCCGTGACCAGCTACCAGGGTATTGAGGGCGCAAATGCCCAGGACTGGTACGTGGCCCTGGCCGCCAACCTGCATCAGATGACCCTGACCCCCGACTGGCTGGACGTCGAGCCCGCCGTGCGTTATGAGTCTTTCCGCTACCGCTACGGGGCCTTCAACTCCACGCTGGGGAACACCACCATTGGCGTCAACTACTACGTGAACCCCAACAACCCCTACGCGGCCCGCGTGCAGTTGAACTATGTCATCCCCAACGGTGGTGGCGCCTGGCGGGCAATTGGTACCAACTCCCCCGCCAGCAACGGCTATCTCTACAACACCCTGGCCCTGCAGTTCCAGGCCGGCTTCTAAAGGTCTAGCAAGTCTTTGGCGGGTTCGCCCGCCTTTGCCGCCCCTTCGGGGGCGGTTTTTATTTGCTTTTTTGCCGTCGTGCCGCTATAAGAAAGCCCGCAGCGCGGTTTTTGGCCTGCGTCCGTTTTCTTATGTCCGTCTCTGGGGAAGTCCGTGAATCGTAAAATCCGCAACATCGCCATCATCGCCCACGTCGATCATGGCAAGACCACCTTGGTCGATCAGCTCCTGCGCCAGTCCGGTACCTTCGCCGCCCATCAACATCTGGAAGAACGGGTCATGGACAGCAATGACCTGGAAAAGGAGCGCGGCATCACCATCATGGCCAAGAATACCGCCGTGCAGTGGGGCGACACCCACATCAACATCGTCGACACCCCCGGTCATGCCGACTTCGGCGCCGAGGTGGAGCGGGTGCTGGGCATGGTGGACGGCGTATTGCTCCTGGTGGACGCGGTGGAGGGCCCCATGCCCCAGACCCGCTTCGTCACCCGCAAGGCCCTGGAATTGGGCCTCAAGCCCATCGTGGTGATCAACAAGGTGGACCGCCCCGGCGCCCGTCCCGATTACGTCATCAGCGCCACCTTCGACCTCTTCGACAAGCTCGGCGCCAGCGAAGAGCAGCTCGACTTCCCCATCATCTACGCCTCCGGCCTGCAGGGCTACGCGGGCATGAATCCCGACGTGCGCTCCGGCGACATGAAGCCCCTCTTTGAGCTGATCCTGAGCCACGTGGCGGCGCCGGAGGGGGACCCGGAGGGCCCCTTGCAGATGCAGATTGCCGACCTCGACTACTCCAGCTATGTGGGCCGCATCGGTATCGGCCGCATCCGTCGCGGCACCCTGCGTCCGGGCCAGGATATCGTCCTCATTCACGGCGTCGACCAGACCCAGACCCGCGCCCGCATCCTCCAGCTTCTCGGCTTCAACGGCCTCAAGCGCGTGCCTTGGGAGCAGGCCACGGTGGGGGACATTGTCGCCGTCACCGGCATCGAGGATCCCTCCATCGGCGCCACCATCGCCGCCGTGGACTGCCCCGAGGCCCTGCCCTGGAAGCCCATCGACGAACCCACCCTCAATATGACCTTTCAGGTCAATACCAGCCCCTTTGCCGGGCGCGAGGGCAAGTTCGTCACCAGCCGCCAGTTGCGCGAGCGCCTCTATCGCGAATTGCTCACCAACGTCGCCTTGCGCGTGGAGGACACCGACAACGCCGACGTCTTCCTGGTCTCCGGTCGCGGTGAACTGCACCTGACCATCCTCGTCGAAAACATGCGGCGCGAGGGCTACGAGCTGGCCGTATCCCGGCCCCGGGTCATCCAGCGTCAGGTGAACGGCGTCTGGGAAGAGCCCTATGAGGCCCTCACCGTCGACGTGGAGGAGCAGCACCAGGGGACCATCATGGAACGTCTCGGCATTCGTCGCGGCGAACTGCAGGACATGGTTCCCGATGGTCGCGGCCGCGTGCGCCTGGAGTACCGTATCCCGGCCCGTGGCCTCATCGGCTTCCACACCGAGTTCCTCACGGCCACCTCGGGCACCGGCGTCATCAGCCACATCTTCGATGACTATGGTCCGGTCAAGGGGACCATTCCCGCCCGCAACAACGGCGTACTCATCTCTGCGGAGGAAGGCGAAGTGGTGGGCTTCGCCCTCTTCAACCTGCAGGAGCGCGGCCGCATGTTCGTCAGCCCCGGTGACAAGGTCTACGAGGGCATGATCATCGGCATCCATACCCGCGACAACGACCTGGTGGTCAACCCCCTCAAGGAAAAGAAGCTCACCAACATGCGCGCCTCCGGCTCCGACGAGAACATCATCCTCGTCCCGCCCATCCGCCTCACCCTGGAGGCGGCGGTGGAATTCATTGCCGATGACGAGCTGGTGGAGGCCACCCCCCAATCCATCCGCATCCGCAAGCGTTTCCTGACGGAAAACGAGCGCAAGAAAGCCTCCCGCAGCGGCGGGTGAAGCGCCTAACGACCTAACTGGCCGCTCCTACGCGGTTTCTGATGCGTCCTGGGCGCGCTGTAGAGACAGGATTGCTGAGAGGAACAACGTCACCCCTGCGCGCCATCCTTGTGCAGCCGAATCAGGCGGAACCAGCCGTTCACGGCCGCCGGCTCGTCGGCAATGCAGCGCAACTCCGGGCAGGCGGCCAGGACCTCCTCAAAGACCAGATCCGTATGGGTGGCGATGGGCCCGAGCAAGGGGCCGATGAGGCGGCGCAGGGGGGCCCTTTGCCCGGGGCGGAGAAATTTGTCCAACACCAGGATCCGGCCGCCCGGCCGCAATACCCGTGCCGCCTCCCGAAGCGCCGCCGCAGCATGGGCGGTGACGGCGAGGATGAGGTGCAGGACCACGATGTCGAAGCTCGCGTCGGGGAAGGGCAGGGCCTCGCAGTCGCCCTCCACCAGCAAGGCGGCGCCCTTGCTGCGGGCCCGCAGCAGCATGCCGTGGGTCAGATCCAGACCCACGGTGACGCAGTCCTTGGGAATGTGGGGCAGATCCAGGCCGGTGCCGGCCCCCACCAGCAGGACGCGGCTTGGTCCTTGCTTATGAATTTGGGCGAGACTGCGCTGGCGCAGGGGCGCCGAGAACCCCGCCACCATGGCGTCATAAATGGGCGCCCAGACGCCATAGGCAGCGCGCAGACTGCGTGCGCTCAATGAAATACCGTGGCGACGGCCAGGCGGAAAGGGGGGATGGGCACTTCAAAGCTGCGGCCGTCGTCGGCCAGCATCTCATAGCTGCCGTGCATGCTCCCTACGGGGGTGGGTAGTACGGCACCGCTGGTGTACTGGAAGCGCTCTCCGGGATGGAGCACGGGCTGCTCGCCGATGACCCCCGGTCCGCGCACCTCCTGCACACGCCCTTCGGCATCGGTGATGATCCAGTGCCGGTTGAGCAGTTGCGCGGTGCGTTGCCCCTTGTTCTCAATGGTAACCTGGTAGGCAAAGGCGAAATGCGTTTGTTCCGGGCTCGATTGCTCGGGCAGATAGCGCGTTTCCACGCTGATGGCGATTTCTGTTGGATGATCCATGGCCTGCTCCTGATGACCGACCGAGTCGGCGCAAATCAGGAATCAGTCTATAGCTCCGGCAGCGAACTGCCAAGCTGCCAAGACCGGTCTCAGGCAGCGGATTGGGGGCGGTAGAGCATGACGATGCGGCCAATCCGCCCGACCAGGTCTGCGCCGCTGGCCGTGGTCAGGGCCTCGATCATGGCCGCCCGGTCCGCTGCTTCCAGGGCGGGCAGACGCACCTTGATGAGTTCATGGGCGGTGAGGGCGACCTCCAGTTCTCCCAGCACGCCGGGGCTGATCCCCTGATTGCCGATGATCAGCACGGGCTTGAGCAGGTGCGCGCGCCCTTTGAGGGCATGTCTTTGTTTGGCGTCAAGCATGGTATCCTCTGCCATCGGGACTCTGGAACGGGGTTGGCCGGCTGCGCAATGTCACCGCACCGGCCGGCCGGCCGCCGCAGGGCGAGTGTACGGATTAGTGGGAAACAGGTCAAAAGCATTGAGCAAAAGCAAATCCAAATCCAGTAGCCGCTGGCTGCAGGAGCATTTCAACGACCCTTTCGTGCAGCGTGCCGCCAAGGAGGGGTATCGTTCGCGGGCGAGCTACAAGTTGTTGGAAATCCAGGAGAAGGATCGCATTCTGCGGCCGGGAATGCGGGTCCTGGATCTGGGGGCGGCACCGGGCGGCTGGTCGCAGGTGGCCGCCCGGCTGATTGGCGGCAACGGGCGTCTGGTGGCTGTGGACCGTTTGCCCATGAATCCCATCCTGGGCGCGACGGTGATCTGTGGCGATGTCTACGACGATGCCATCCTGGCGGCGTGCGAGGAGGCCTTGGCCGGTGGCGCCGACTTGATTTTGAGCGATATGGCCCCAAATATGTCAGGGATAGCGAGCGTCGACCAGGCTCGTGCCATCGCCTTGGCGGATATCGCCCTGGACATGGCGCAGCGCTGGCTGGTGCCCGGCGGGGCTCTGCTCATGAAGGTCTTCATGGGGGCCGGGGCCGACGGCCTGCGCCGTGACTTGCGCCAGCATTTCCGGCGCATCGTGGTACGCAAGCCCGAGGCATCCCGGGCACGCTCCGCCGAGCAATACTGGCTTGCCAGCGATTTTCGGGGCACCCGGCGCGGGCCCTTGTCAGGATCGGTATAAGGGGGCTAAGATCAAAACCTGGACTTCAATTTATAATCTGTCTAAATCCCCAGACGGGGGGGCATCGGAATGAATAACGTATTGAAAAACGTGCTGCTGTGGGTGGCCATCGGAGTCATCCTCATGCTGGTTTTCCAGAATCTGAACCACAGCAGCGCGCCGGCGCAGGTGATGGATTTTTCCACCTTCGTCAGCAGCGTGAAGCAGGGGTCGGTGAGCGATGTGACCATCGATGGCAATCGCATCGACGGTGCCCTCAGCTCCGGCCAGCAGTTTCGCGTCTATACGCCGCCCAATGACACCCAATTGGTGCCCCAGTTGCTGGCGGCCGGGGTGAAGATTTCGGTGAAACCGCCGGAAGGGCAGTCCTTGCTGCTTTCCATCCTGATTTCCTGGTTCCCGATGTTGCTGTTGATCGGCGTCTGGATCTTTTTCATGCGCCAGATGGGCGGCGGCGGCGCGGGCGGGCGCGGGGCGATGACCTTCGGCCGCAGCCGGGCGCGGATGCTGACGGACGAGAACAACAAGGTCACCTTTGCCGATGTGGCGGGCGTGGAGGAAGCCAAGGAAGAGTTGGCGGAGATCGTCGACTTTTTGCGTGATCCCCAGAAATTCCAGCGCCTTGGCGGGCGCATCCCCAAGGGGGTGCTGCTCATGGGCTCGCCGGGCTCCGGCAAGACCTTGCTGGCCCGCGCCATAGCGGGCGAGGCCCGGGTACCGTTCTTTTCCATCTCCGGCTCGGACTTTGTGGAAATGTTCGTGGGCGTGGGCGCATCCCGGGTCCGCGACATGTTCGAACAGGCCAAGAAACACGCCCCCTGTATCATTTTCATCGACGAAATCGACGCCGTGGGCCGTCAGCGTGGCGCCGGTTTGGGCGGCGGCAATGACGAGCGCGAGCAGACCCTCAATCAGCTCCTGGTGGAGATGGACGGTTTCGAGGGTACGGAGGGCATCATCGTCGTGGCCGCGACCAACCGTCCCGACGTGCTGGATCCGGCCTTGTTGCGGCCGGGGCGCTTCGACCGTCAGGTCACCGTTCCCTTGCCCGACATTCGCGGTCGGGAGCAGATCCTGCAGGTCCACATGCGCAAGGTGCCGGTGGCACCGGACGTGGATGCCCGGGTCATCGCCCGCGGCACGCCGGGCTTCTCGGGTGCGGATCTGGCCAACCTCGTCAACGAGGCGGCCCTCATGGCGGCCCGTAAGAGCAAGCGCTTGGTGGACATGCATGATTTTGAGGATGCCAAGGACAAGGTCATGATGGGCGCCGAACGCAAGTCGGTGGTGATGAGCGACAAACAGCGGGAAACCACGGCCTACCATGAGTCCGGTCACGCGGTGGTAGCCAAGCTCCTGCCGGGTACGGATCCGGTCCATAAGGTGACCATCATCCCCCGCGGGAGGGCCCTCGGTCTCACCATGCAGTTGCCCACGGAGGATCGCTTCAACTACGAGCGCAATGATCTTCTTAGCAACATCTCCATCCTCATGGGTGGCCGTATTGCCGAAGAGGTCTTTCTCAACCAGATGACCACCGGTGCCGGCAATGACATCGAGCGGGCCACCGATCTGGCGCGGCGCATGGTCACGCAGTGGGGCATGTCCACCCTGGGGCCCATGGTCATCGGCGAAAAGGAGGAGGAGGTCTTCCTCGGTCGCGAGATCACCAAGCATAGCAACATCTCGGAAGAGACGGCGCGAACGGTGGATGAAGAGGTGCGTCGCATCATCCAGGATCAGTACCAGATTGCGCGGGGTCTCATCGAGGGTAACCGGGACAAGGTGGAGACCATGGCCCGCGCCTTGCTCAAGTACGAGACCCTGGATGCCAACCAAGTCAATGATATCATGTCCGGACATGACCCGCGGCCTCCCCAGGAGGGGGGGGCGGGGCCAACGCCGTCCAACCCCCCGGACGGCGCGGTTGCCGAGGCCGACAAGGCGGGTAAGCCCTTGCCCGGATTGCAGCCGGGAGAGCGGCCGGTCTGAGCGCTTTGCTGGACTGTCAGGGGCGCCTGCTGGATCTGGGGCGCCCCTGCGTTATGGGGATTCTCAACGTCACCCCCGATTCCTTCTCGGATGGCGGCGAGGCGCTGGGGGTGGATGCCGCTCTGGCCAAGGCCCGTGCCCTGTGGCGGGCTGGTGCGGATATCCTGGACATCGGCGCCGAATCCACGCGCCCGGGAGCGCCCCCCGTGGGCGAGGAGGAGGAGTTGCGTCGCCTTTTGCCGGTCCTGGAGGCGGTGGCGGACCGCATTCCCATCCCCATTTCCGTCGATACCAGCAAGGCCGGGGTGATGCGCGCCGCCTGGGGGCTGGGCGCTGGCCTCTTCAACGACATCACCGCCCTGCGCGGCGATCCCCTGGCCCTGCCGACCGCGGCGGAACTGGGTGTGCCGGTCTGCCTGATGCACATGCGTGGCCGGCCCCGGGATATGCAGCGGCTCACCCATTACGAGGACGTGCTTACGGAGGTGCGGGATTTTCTGGCGGAGCGTATCGATGCCTGCGTCAGGGGGGGTATTGCGCGGGAACAGATCGTGATCGATCCGGGTTTTGGTTT
This sequence comes from Acidithiobacillus sulfuriphilus, assembly GCF_003721225.1. Taxonomy (GTDB): domain Bacteria; phylum Pseudomonadota; class Gammaproteobacteria; order Acidithiobacillales; family Acidithiobacillaceae; genus Acidithiobacillus_B; species Acidithiobacillus_B sulfuriphilus. The sequence goes on from NZ_RIZI01000189.1 coordinate 29,291, forward strand.
TGCCAAGGATCTGGCGGATAATCTGACCCTCTTGCGGCACCTGGATGCCTTGGGCGAACTTGGCTTGCCGATTCTGGCAGGTTTGTCGCGCAAGGCCATGATTGGCGCCATCACCGGTACCGGGGGCGGGCGGGATCGCGTCATGGGAAGCGTCGCCGCCGCCCTCTGGGCGCTCCACCAGGGTGCCGCCATCCTGCGGGTACATGATGTTGCCGAAACGGTTCAGGCCGTGCGGATGTGGGGGGCGCTGGCGCATGGAAAATAGGGGCCTCCTGCCAGGGCGGAATTTCATTGGCGGCGCCTGCCGGCATGCGCAACGACATTAGGAAGCTTATGACAAGACAATGGTTTGGCACCGATGGGGTGCGGGGTACGGTGGGTGATTCCATCATCCATCCGGAATGGATCTTGCGCCTTGGCTGGGCTGCCGGTCATGTCCTGACGGCGGGGGCCACTACCGCCCGCGCCAAGGTGATTATCGGCAAGGATACGCGGCTGTCTGGCTACATGCTGGAGTCGGCTCTGGAGGCCGGCCTGGCGGCGGCAGGAGTGGATGTCCTCCTTGTCGGACCCCTGCCCACGCCAGCCATCGCCTATCTGACCCGTACCCTGCGGGCCGATGCGGGCATTGTCATCAGCGCCTCCCATAACCCTTTCCCCGATAATGGCATTAAATTCTTCTCCGCCGATGGCTACAAGCTGCCGGACCATCTGGAGGAGGAGATCGAGTCATGGATCGCCCGGCCCATGACCCTTCCCAGCCCGGAAAAGCTGGGGAAGGCGCGGCGGGTGGAGGATGCGGCGGGGCGCTATGTGGAGTTTTGCAAGACCACCTTCCCGGCGGGAGAAGACCTGCGTGGCCTGAGGTTGGTCCTCGATTGCGCCCATGGGGCCAATTATAAGGTTGCCCCCATGGTCTTTGGGGAACTGGGTGCCAGCCTGCATCTGATTGGCGCCGAGCCCAATGGGATCAATATCAATGATCAGGTGGGATCCACGGCGCCGGAAGCCTTGCGCGCGGAGGTGCTGCGCCAGGAAGCCGATGTGGGGATCGCCTTCGATGGAGATGGTGACCGCCTGATCCTGGTGGATCATGGCGGCCATTTTGTCGATGGCGACGAGATCCTCTTGCTCCTGGCCCGCGAAATGCAGGCCCGCGGCGGTCTGGCCGGGGTGGTGGGCACGGTGATGAGCAATCTCGCCCTGGAGCAGGCCTTGCATGAATTGAATCTGCCTTTTGTGCGGGCCCCGGTAGGGGATCGCTATGTGCTTGAGGTCATGCGCCGGGAGGGTTATCCCCTGGGCGGAGAGTCATCGGGCCATATTATCACCCCCGCCAACAGCACCGGCGACGGGATCCTTGCGGCCCTGGGCGTGTTGGCCATCATGCGCCGGCGCGGGGTGTCCCTGGCGGAGTTGCGCCGGGGCTACCGGCCCTTCCCGCAGGTCCTTACCAGTCTGCGCCTGAGGGGGGGCAAGGCCTTGCTCGCCCAGCCCCTGGCGCAGGGTTTCATTTCCAGCGCCGAACAGCGCCTCTCGGGTTGCGGTCGCTTGCTGGTGCGTCCGTCGGGGACCGAGCCCCTGCTGCGCATCATGGTGGAGGCCAGGGATGCCGCCCTTGCCGCCATGGTCGCCGACGAATTGAAGTCTGCCCTTACTCATCTCGCCAGACAAATTGACCCGGCGCAGGCGAGTCTTTAAACTGCTGCGGCTATAGTGGGAAAGGAAGAAAAAACGTGCGCCAGATCATGGTTGCGGCTAACTGGAAGATGAACGGCCTGAGTGCCGACGCCGTGCATTTGACGAGGGCTATCCTGGATGCGGGTCTGGATCCGACCCATCCCGAGGTGGTGATTTTCCCTCCGTATACCTTGCTCCACGTCGTTGCGCAGGAGGCCAAGGCGAGCGCCCTGCGCTGGGGTGGCCAAAATCTCTTTTGGGAACCCAGCGGAGCCTTCACCGGAGAGATTTCGGGCGCCATGTTGCGGGATCTGGGCTGCCGGTATGTGCTGGTTGGCCATTCCGAGCGCCGCCAGATCTTCGCCGAGACCGATGCCGACGTGGCAAGAAAATTGAGTGCGGCCCAGGCCGCCGGTTTGATCCCCATCGTTTGCGTGGGCGAGAGTGAGGGGGAACGGTTGGCTGGGGAGACCGAAGCCGTCCTGCAGCGGCAGATAACGCATATACTCCCTTATGTGGGTACTGGCGCCCAGCCCAATCTGGTGATCGCCTATGAGCCCATCTGGGCCATCGGCACCGGGCAGACGGCGAGTCCTGAACAGGCGCAGGAGGTCCATGCCTTCATCCGCGGTCTCGTTGCCGGGCAGTCGGAGGCCTTGGCCAAACGCCTGATGATTTTGTATGGAGGTAGTGTGAAAGGCAATAACGCAGCCTCACTTTTCGCCAAGGCCGATATTGATGGCGGGCTGATTGGGGGGGCATCCTTGCAGGCGGGAGAGTTCCTGCAGATTTGCCGCGCCGCAGAAGCCAATGGTCGAGGAGGATAACGCATGTATACCGTGCTGATGGTGGTCCAGGTTCTGTTGTGTGTCGTGCTGGTAGCCCTGGTGCTGGTGCAGAAGGGGCAGGGCGCCGATATTGGCGCCGTTTTTGGCGGGGGTGCCTCTCAAACGGTATTCGGGGCGCGGGGTGCGGGCAACTTTTTGAGCCATGTCACGGCCATTGTCGGTGCCCTGTTTTTTCTCAACAGCCTTGGGCTGGCCTATCTTTCCGATCATGCCCAAAATAGTGTGGTATCCGGCATCGCGCTGCCCAGCACGGCGCCCATCGCGGGACCGGCTAGCCCATCGGGCAGCAAGCCCGCGACCTCTCCGGCCGCCGCGCCTGCGGTATCGGCGTTGGCGGGGAGCGCGGCATCCGCTTCCGGAGCGACGCCCAAGCCTTGACGCGTCCGTGATAGCATGAGAAAGTTCTCAACGTAAAGCCGAAGTGGTGAAATTGGTAGACACACCGTCTTGAGGGGGCGGCGGCGCAAGCCATACCGGTTCGAGTCCGGTCTTCGGCACCAAATTGCAGCCTTTGATGGCTGCTTTTTTGTCTCAAAAGTCTGATAACGCATTGATTTATTAATATAAAAATAAACTTATGACAGGCGCAGACAGGTGGTCGGACGAGACCCTGCTGCAGCCTGCTTGGCGGGGGGTGGTGCGGATGTTGACTCACTATTTGCCAGTACTCATCTTCTTGTTCATCGCGCTGCTGGTAGGCGTGGTGCCGCTGCTGTTGGGGGCGGCGCTGGGTCCCAGCAAACCCGACAGCGAGAAATTGTCCCCTTATGAGTGCGGTTTTGAGGCCTTTGAAGATGCGCGCATGAAGTTCGATGTGCGCTATTACCTGGTGGCCATTCTCTTCATCCTTTTCGACCTGGAAATCGCCTTTCTGTTCCCTTGGGCGGTGGTTTTTGACCAGATCGGATTGGTGGGCTTTGTGGCGATGCTGATTTTTCTGGGCATTCTGGTGATCGGGTTCATCTATGAATGGAAAAAAGGGGCGCTGGAATGGGAATAGAAGGCGTTCTGGAGAAGGGTTTCGTCACTACCACCATTGATACGGTGGTGAACTGGAGCAGGACCGGCTCCCTTTGGCCCATGACCTTCGGGCTGGCCTGCTGCGCGGTGGAAATGATGCATGCAGGCGCCGCGCGCTACGACCTGGATCGTTTCGGCATCGTTTTCCGGCCGAGCCCGCGGCAGTCCGATGTCATGATCGTGGCCGGAACGCTGGTGAACAAGATGGCCCCTGCCCTGCGCAAGGTCTATGATCAGATGCCGGAACCCCGCTGGGTGGTCTCCATGGGTTCCTGTGCCAATGGGGGGGGCTACTACCATTACTCCTACTCGGTGGTCCGCGGCTGCGATCGCATCGTTCCCGTGGATATTTATGTGCCGGGCTGTCCGCCCACTGCCGAAGCGCTGCTTTTCGGCCTGGTGCAGTTGCAGAAAAAAATCCGTCGTACCAATACGATCGCCCGGTGACCCATGACGGACCTACTGGAAAACTTGCGTCTCCACATCTACGAGGGCCTCGGCGAAAAAATCCGCGATGCGCGCCTGCGCCTCGGTGAGCTGACCATTGAGCTGGACCGCGAAGGCTTCTGGGCTGCCTGCCGCTGGTTGCGTGATGACTCGGTCTGTGCCTTCGATCAACTGGTGGATCTGTGTGGTGTGGATTATGGGGAATATGGCGACACCCCTTGGGAGGGGCCCCGCTTTGCCGTGGTTTATCACCTTCTTTCCTTGCGCCACAACCAGCGGCTGAGGGTGCGCGTCTTTCTGGATGACGAGATCCCGGTGGTGCCGTCCGTGGTGGATTTGTGGAGTGCCGCAAACTGGTTCGAGCGGGAGGCCTTTGATCTTTTCGGCCTGTTTTTCGACGGTCATCCGGATTTGCGCCGCCTGCTGACGGACTACGGTTTTGTCGGCTATCCCTTCCGCAAGGACTTCCCCCTGGTGGGGACCGTCGAAATGCGCTACGACGCGGACCGCCAACGGGTGATCTACGAGCCTACCCGCACCGAAGAGCGGGATGTGGTGCCGCGTATCATCCGCGCCGATGAGGAGGGTCGCTACAATGCCAGAAATCAATAACTTCACCATGAATTTCGGGCCCCAGCACCCTTCGGCCCATGGGGTGTTGCGCCTCGTCCTGGAGCTGGATGGAGAAGTGATCGAGCGCGCCGATCCCCATATCGGCCTGCTCCACCGTGCCACGGAGAAACTCGCCGAACACAAAACCTATCTGCAGGCGCTTCCCTACATGGACCGCCTCGATTATGTGTCGATGATGTGCAATGAGCACGCCTACTGCATCGCCGTCGAGCGCCTGCTGGGGGTGGATGTGCCCCTGCGCGCCCAGTATATCCGTACCATGTTTGATGAGATCACGCGGGTTCTCAACCACCTCCTCTGGCTTGGCGCCTATGCCCTGGATGTGGGGGCCATGAGCGTCTTCCTGTACTGTTTTCGCGAGCGGGAAGACCTGATGGATTGCTACGAGGCCGTGTCGGGCGCTCGCATGCACGCCGCCTATTATCGACCCGGCGGCGTGTACCGCGACCTCCCCGAGGTCATGCCCCAGTATCAGCCATCGCCTTATCGCGACACCAAGCGCCTGGGGGAGATCAACGCCAATCGCCAAGGCAGCCTCCTTGATTTTATCGATGATTTTACTCGGCGCTTTCCCACCTATGTGGACGAGTACGAGACGCTTTTGACGGACAATCGCATCTGGAAGCAACGCACGGTAGGGATTGGTGTCGTGAGCCCGGAGCGCGCGGTCCAACTGGGCTTTTCCGGTCCCATGCTGCGCGCCTCCGGAGTTGCCTGGGATTTGCGCCGGACCCAGCCCTACGCGGCTTATGAGCGGGTGGATTTTGACATCCCCGTGGGTAGTGCGGGTGATTGTTACGACCGTTATCTGGTGCGTGTGGAAGAGATGCGGCAGAGCAATCGCATCATCGCCCAATGTGTGGACTGGCTGCGTCATAATCCTGGTCCGGTCCTGACGGATGATTACAAAGTGGCTACCCCCCATCGGGAAGAAATGAAGATGAGCATGGAAGCCCTCATTCATCATTTCAAGTTGTTTTCCGAGGGCTTTACGGTGCCGGCCGGGGAGGTCTATGCAGCGGTGGAAGCGCCCAAGGGGGAGTTTGGTATTTATCTGCTCTCCGATGGCGCCAACAAGCCCTATCGGCTGAAGATCCGGGCTCCCGGCTTCCCCCATCTGGCCGCCATGGATGAGATGGCCCGGGGGCACATGATTGCGGACGTGGTGGCGATTCTGGCGACCATGGATATCGTTTTCGGCGAAATTGACAGGTAAGCGGATGTTATCCGAACAGGCTCTTACAGAAATCGCCCGGGAACGGGCTAAATATCCGGAGGACCGGGCCCAGTCGGCCTTGCTGGCGGCCCTGCGCATTGCCCAGGAAGATCAGGGCTTTCTCGCGACGGAAGTGATGGATTACGTTGCCCATCTGCTGGGTATTGAACCCATCCGCGCCTATGAGGTGGCTACTTTTTACTCGATGTATGATTTGCAGCCCGTGGGCCGCCACAAAATTTGCGTATGCGGTAGCGTATCCTGTTTTCTCCGTGGTTCGGACCAGATCCTCGCCCATCTGGAGGAGCAACTGGGAATCAAGGTGGGCGAGACGACCCCCGATGGACTCTTCACGTTGCGGGAAGTGGAGTGTCTGGGGGCCTGCCTGGGCGCGCCCATGATGCAAGTGGGCGACCGTTATTATGAAAATCTGACCAAGGATCGGGTGGATAGCATTCTCGCGGCGCTCCGTGAGGGAGGCGACGATGTGGGTTAATGGTGTTACCTTGCAAAATCGCGGCCTGGAGGATTCCCATCGCCTGGCGGTATATGAGGCGAGCAGCGGTTACCGGACCCTCCGCGAGGTCTTGCTCCGGCCCGTTGCACCCGAACAGATCATTACCGAAATGAAAAAATCCGGCCTGCGCGGCCGTGGCGGTGCGGGTTTCCCTACGGGTCTGAAATGGAGTTTCATGCCCAAGGGGGTTACCGGTACGAAATATCTCCTGTGTAATGCGGATGAGGGGGAGCCCGGCACCTGCAAGGACCGGGATATCATGCGCTATGATCCGCACCGGCTCATTGAGGGGATGCTCATCGGCGCCTACGCCATGGGTGCGCGGGCGGGCTATATTTATATCCGCGGTGAATTCGTCGAACCCATTCATATCGTCGAGGCTGCCTTGGCCGAGGCTTATGAGGCGGGCTTGCTGGGAAATCATATTCTCGGTACCGGATTTTCCTTTGATCTCCACGTGCATCGAGGCGCCGGCGCCTATATTTGCGGGGAGGAAACGGCCCTCATGGAGTCCATCGAGGGGAAAAAGGGGCAACCCCGTTTCAAACCGCCCTTTCCCGCCAGCTATGGGCTCTATGGACAGCCCACCACCATCAACAATGTCGAAACCTTTGCCTCGGTGCCCGATATCATCAGCAAGGGAGGCGACTGGTTTCTCCATCTGGGTAAGCCCAACAACGGCGGTACCAAAATTTTCTCCGTAACCGGCCATGTGCAGCGTCCGGGGAACTATGAAGTCCCCATGGGGACGCCCTTCAAGGACCTTCTGGCCATGGCCGGCGGGCTTTTCCCGGAGCGGAAATTGAAGGCGGTGATTCCCGGCGGGACGAGCACGCCCATGGTGGCCGGCGAGGTCATGATGGATACGACCATGGATTATGATGCCATCTCCAAGGCGGGCTCCGCCCTGGGGGCGGGGTCGGTTATCGTCATGGATGATAGCGTCTGCATGGTAAAGACCGTGGAGCGGATTGCGCGTTTCTATATGCATGAGTCCTGCGGCCAGTGTACCCCTTGCCGGGAAGGCATGGGGTGGCTGTGGCGGGTGATGCACCGCATCGAGCATGGTCAGGGCCGGGAGGAGGATCTGCAACTGCTGCTGGATGTGGGGGCACGTATCGAAGGCCGTACCATTTGCGCGCTGGCCGACGGGGGGGTGGCGCCGGTGGTCAGCTCCATTCGCCTTTTCCGCAGTGAGTACGAATACCACATTCAGCACAAGCGCTGTTTAGTGACGACGGGAGCAGGGTGATGCCGATTATTGAAATCGACGGTAAGCCGATTGATGTTGCGCCGGGAACCACCATCATGGAAGCGGCGCAGGCGCTGGGGATTTATATTCCTTTTTTCTGCTATCACCCCAAACTTTCGGTGGCGGCCAATTGCCGGATGTGCTTGGTGGATGTGGAGAAGGCCCCCAAGCCCTTGCCCGCCTGCGCAACCCCCGTGGCAGACGGCATGAAGGTCTCCACGGCCTCCCGCAAGGCGAAAATGGCGCAGCAGGGAGTGCTGGAATTTCTCCTCATCAATCATCCCCTGGATTGCCCCATTTGCGATCAGGGCGGCGAATGTCCTTTGCAGGATATCACCATGGGCTTTGCCAATCCCCATAGCCAGTATACGGAAGAGAAGCGGGTAGTGGAGGACAAGGATATCGGCCCCCTCATCGCCACGGAAATGACGCGCTGCATTCAGTGTACGCGCTGTGTGCGCTTTGGTCAGGAAATTGGCGGCATCATGGAACTGGGTGCGACGGGACGCGGCGAGCGCATGGCCATCGGCACCTATGTGGCCCAGGCGGTGCGGTCCGAATTGTCGGGTAACATGATCGATTTATGTCCGGTGGGCGCGCTCACCAGCAAACCATTTCGCTTTACGGCACGCAACTGGGAGCTGAAACATACCCCGGGCATTTGCCCCCACTGTTCCACCGGCTGTCATATTGATATTCAAAGTCGTGGCCGGGAAGTGATGCGGGTCTTGCCGCGACCGGCGGAGGCTGTCAATGAGGAATGGATCTGCGACAAGGGACGCTTCGCCTATGCGGGGCTGGCGGCCGATGATCGCGTGACCCAGCCCCTGCTGCGGGTGGATGGCGAATGGCGTGAAGTGAGTTGGGCAGAGGCCCTGGATGCCACCGTCGGCGGAATAGAGCATCTCTTGCGTGAACACGGCGCCCAGCAACTGGGAGGGTTGATCTCTGCGCGGGCCAGCGTCGAAGAACTTTTCCTTTTCCAAGGATTGCTGCGCGGGATCGGCAGCCCCCACGTGGACCATCGTTTGACGCAGCAGGATTTTCGCGCCGACGCGGCCATGCCGCTCTACCCAGCCTTGAACATGGCCCTGGAGGATCTGGAGCGGGAGCCGGTGATCCTGCTCTGTCACGGCTTCCCGCGTAACGAACAGCCCCTGACCAATCATCGCCTGCGTAAGGCGGTCCTCGCGGGCGGGCAGATTTTTGTCCTGGCCGAGCAGCAGCGGGACTTCAATTACCCGGTAACGCAAATCGTTGCCGGCGCCGGGGCGGACGTTGCTCTTTATGAACGGCTTTGCCGCTACCTTGAGCAGCCCGAGGCTATTGCCGAACTGCAGGGCGATACGGTCTTGGTAAGGGCGGCACAGGCCCTGCGTGCGGCGGACAATCCCGTGATCCTGGTGGGCAGCGGCGCCCTGCGCCACCCCCGGGCAGCCGAACTTTTGTACTGGATCGGGCAAGTCGCCGCCCTTGCCGGCGGGCGGCTCAGTTGGTTGGGAGAAGGCGCCAACAGTGCCGGGGCTTGGATTGCCGGGTGCATTCCCCATCGTCTTCCGGGCGGCGCCGCGAGCCCCCAGCAGGGGTTGCCGGCGGGGGCCATGTGGGCGTCGGGCCTGAAAGGCTACGTCCTCATGGATTGTGAACCTACCCTGGATTGCTGGGATGGCGCCGCGGCGGAACATGCCTTATGCGCAGCGGAGTTGGTGATCAGTATCGGCTGCTTTTCCAGGGAGGCGCAGCGCTACGCCCATGTCATTCTGCCGGCAGTCGCCTTTGGCGAAGGGGCGGGGCGCTACATCAACAATGAGGGACGTGAACAGCCTTTCCGCGCGGCGGTGCGGGCAGCGGGCGAAGCGCGTCCGGGCTGGAAGATCCTGCGGGTGCTGGGGCATAGCCTGGGGGTGGAGGACTTCGCCTTTATGGAATTGGAGGAGGTGACCCGGGCATGGCAACGGGCGGTGGGCGAGTTCCCCCTCGATGTGACGCCCCTCGCCCCTTTCCCCCACTGTGCATCCGGGGCGCACACGGCAGCGCCGCTGTTGCGCATGGGAGAATGGCCCTTGTATCGGAGCGACCCGTTGGTCCGGCGCTCTGCGCCCTTGGCCCAGCAGGCGGTCGCGCGTCTGCACCCGGAGCAGGCGGCAGCCCTGCAACTGCACCCCGGGGTCGTGGAAATCACCACGGCCACCGGCAAAGCCCTGCTGCCGCTGGTTCTGGACCGCAAGATCCCCATGGGCGCCGTATGGGTACCCATGGGCTTTCCGGAGACCCGGGACCTTGGCCCGGCCATGGGCCCCTGTGCGATCGCCTCGGCCCCGACGGTTGCGGCCGCCGCTCTGGCGGCGGTTTAGGGGGTGCCGTGAATATCCAAACCCTGCAAGATCATTTCTGGTGGCCAGTGCTCTGGTCGGTACTCAAGATTCTGGTGGTCGTGGTGCCTCTCCTGCTGGCCGTCGCCTACCTGACCCTCGCCGAACGCAAGGTCATCGGCTATATCCAGGTGCGCCTCGGCCCTAACCGGGTGGGCATCAAGGGTTCCTTGCAACCCATTGCCGATGCCATCAAGCTCCTTTTCAAGGAAATCATCATTCCCAGCAGCGCCAACCGTTTTCTGTTCCTGGCGGCCCCCGTGCTGGCCTTTGTCCCCGCCATGCTGGTGTGGGCGGCCATTCCTTTTGGGCCGGGCATGGCCATCTCCAATATGAATGCCGGCTTGCTCTATGTGCTGGCCATTGCCGGACTGGGAGTGTACGGGATCATCGTCGCGGGATGGGCATCCAATTCCAAATATGCCTTCCTCGGGGCCATGCGTGCCGCTGCCCAGTTGGTCGCTTACGAAATCGCCATGGGTTTTGCCCTGGTCGGGGTGTTGATGGTGGCGCAGACCCTGGATCTCAGCAAGATTGTGGAGGCCCAGGCCGGGGGGGGATTCTGGTCCTGGTACTGGCTGCCGCTCTTTCCCTTTTTTCTGATTTACTTCATCTCGGGTGTGGCGGAAACCAATCGCGCCCCTTTCGATGTGGCCGAGGGCGAGTCGGAAATCGTGGCGGGATTCCATGTGGAATACTCGGGCATGGCCTTTGCGCTCTTTTTTCTGGCCGAATATGCGAATATGATTTTCGTTTCCATCCTGACGGCCATCCTCTTTCTGGGCGGGTGGTATCCCCCCATCAATCTGCCGCCCTTCACTTGGGTCCCGGGCACGGCATGGCTGATCGCCAAAACGGCTTTTCTCCTCTTTGTCTTTTTATGGATTCGCGCCACGTTCCCGCGTTACCGTTATGATCAGATCATGCGGTTGGGATGGAAAGTATTCATTCCCGTGACTATTGCCTGGATCGTAGTCATTGGTATCGCCTTAGAGACGCCCCTGCGCGTACTCTTGCGCTGAGTAGAGGAAAGCGGATGCAATTCAAGCCGAAGCAGTGGTTCCAGACCTTCTTTCTCACCGAAATGCTGCGTGGTATGCAGCTCACCGGGCGCTATCTTTTCGCCCGGAAGATTACCGTGCAGTATCCGGAGGAGCGTGCGCCGCAGTCGCCCCGCTTTCGTGGGCTGCACGCCCTGCGCCGCTATCCCAATGGCGAGGAGCGTTGCATTGCCTGCAAGCTTTGCGAGGCCGTTTGTCCAGCCCTCGCCATCACCATTGAAAGCGAGCAGCGTGATGACGGGACGCGGCGGACGACGCGCTATGACATTGATTTGAGCAAATGTATTTTTTGTGGGCTATGTGAAGAATCCTGTCCCGTAGACTCCATCGTCGAAAGCCGGGTTTTTGATTATCATGGGGAAATCCGGGCCGATCTGATTTATACCAAAGACATGCTCCTGGCCAACGGTGATCGACTGGAGGCGGAACTCGCCAGCGACCGTGAGTCCGACAGCCGTTATCGATGATAGGGGGAAAACGGGAACATGCTGAATATAACCTCCATATTGTTTTATGCCTTTTCCATCGTTCTCCTGGGGGCGGCGACCATGGTGGTCATCGCGCGCAACCCGGTATATGCCACCCTCTATCTGGTGCTGGCATTCTTCAGTGCTGCAGCGATTTTTCTCCTGCTTGGTGCGGAATTCCTCGGGCTGATCCTGATTCTCGTGTACGTCGGCGCGGTCATGGTGCTCTTTCTTTTCGTCGTGATGATGCTGGATATCAATCTGGCCAGACTCAAGGAGGGCTTTCTCAGTTACCTGCCCTTGGGATTGGCCATCGCCGCCCTCGGCGTCCTCGAACTGGCCATGGTGTATTGGACGGCACCCATGGGTCACATCCCGGCGCCCGCGCCCTTCCCGGGGAATTACGACAATACCCGGGCGCTGGGCTACGTCTTGTACACCCAATATCTCTATCCCTTTGAAATAGCCGCGGCCATACTCCTGGTGGCCATTATCGCGGCCATTGCCCTGACCCTGCGGCGGCGCAGCGGGACCAAAAGTCAGCGCACGGAGGAGCAATTGCGGGTCCAGGCCAAAGACCGGGTACACCTCGTTGATTTGCGTGCCAACAAACATTGAGGTGATCCATGCCAACATTATCGTCTTACCTCATCCTTGCAGCGCTCCTCTTTTCCATTGGGGTGATCGGCATTTTCCTCAACCGGAAAAATGTGATCATCCTGCTGATGGCCATCGAATTGATGCTGTTGGCCGTCAATATCAATCTGGTCGCGTTTTCCTATTATCTCGGCAATCTTGCCGGACAGATCTTCGTCTTTTTCATTCTCACGGTGGCGGCAGCCGAGGCGGCTATCGGATTGGCGATCCTGGTGGTGTATTTCCGCAATCGGCACAGCATCAATGTGGACGATATTGACGAGCTGAGGGGGTGAGATGTTCCTTTTTGACTGGCTGAGGCTGTTCCCGGCCCTCCCGATCTACCTGGCCATTCCCCTGGCACCCCTGCTCGGGTCGTTGATCGCCGGTCTGGGGAGCCGCCAACTGAAAGAAAAGGCCCACTGGGCACCCATTATCGGCGTGGCCGTCGCTTTTTATCTGGCGCTGTTCGTGCTTTGGCAGGTCACCCAGGGCGTGACATTTTACGGAAATGTCTATACCTGGGGCGTCATGGGCAATCTCCCCCTGCACATCGGCCTTGATATTGATGCGCTGACGGCAGTAATGCTGGTGGTGGTGACTTTCGTGTCTCTCTGTGTGCATGTATATACCGTTGGCTATATGCATGGAGACCCGGGATATGCGCGATTCTTCAGCTATATCGCGCTGTTTACCTTCGCCATGATCATGCTCGTGATGAGCAATAATTTCCTGCAACTGTTTTTCGGTTGGGAAGCCGTGGGTCTAGTGTCCTATCTGTTGATTGGTTTCTGGTTCCAGCGGGAGAGCGCCAATGCGGCGGCCATCAAGGCGTTTATCGTCAACCGGGTAGGGGACTTTGGCTTCCTCCTCGGCATCGCTGCCATTTACAGTTATTGTGGAAGCCTGGATTACCGCACGGTTTTCGCGCAATTGCCCAATCTGGTCGGCCACACCGTCACAATTATTCCGGGACATCCCTGGAGCGTGATCACCTGGATCGCCATCCTGCTCTTCATCGGGGCCATGGGAAAGTCGGCCCAGGTGCCCTTGCACGTCTGGCTGCCGGAGTCCATGGAAGGTCCGACCCCTATCTCGGCGCTGATTCACGCTGCCACCATGGTGACGGCGGGCATCTTCATGGTCGCCCGGATGTCGCCCATCTATGAGCTGTCGGCGACGGCGCTGGCGGTGGTCCTCATGATCGGTGCGATCACGGCGCTGTTCATGGGTCTGATTGGCCTTGTGCAAAATGATATCAAGCGCATCATTGCCTATTCCACCTTGTCCCAGCTCGGGTATATGACGGCTGCCCTGGGGGCGTCGGCTTTTTCTGCGGCCATCTTCCACCTCATGACCCATGCCTTTTTCAAAGCCCTGCTCTTTCTCGCGGCGGGTTCGGTAATTCACGCCATGAACAACGAGCAGGATATTCGCAAGATGGGCGGGTTGCGGCGGTACATGCCTGTTACCTATGTGACGTTTCTCATCGGCAGCCTGGCCCTTGCGGGCATCCCGCCCTTTGCCGGATTTTTTAGCAAGGATCTCATCATCGAAGCCGTGGGCCTGGCGCACGTGCCCGGAGCGGGGCTGGCGGAGTTTTTCCTGGTGGCGGGCGTGCTGGTCACGGCGCTGTACACATTTCGCCTGTTCTTTCTGGTGTTTCATGGCCAGCCACGGATGGATGCCCATACCCGCGCCCATCTCCACGAGTCGCCCTGGGTGATCACCGTCCCCTTGCTGGCCCTGACTATTCCTTCCATTTATGCCGGTTGGGCCTATATCAAACCCATTGGTCTTGGTTCGTTTTTCCAAGGCGCCATACCCGTGGCGCAGCAATGGAATACCATTGGCGAGATCGCTGCCCACTGGCATGGGTCTCTCTCTTTCGTGATGCATGGCCTGATCAGCCTGCCCTTTTGGCTCGCCGTCATTGGCATCATCACGGCGGCCTACCTCTATCTCATCCTCCCGGGAATGCCGGTGGTGCTGGCTCGGGCGCTGCGGCCATTCACCTGGATTCTGGAGCACAAGTATGGCTTTGACGCCCTGAACCGCGTGCTTCTGGTCAATGGCGTATTGTTCTTCGGACGCCTGTTTTGGCGGGTAGGTGATGTCCGCATCATCGACGGAATCATGGTGAACGGCACGGCGCGGGAAGTGGGGAAGGCAGCCCTTTCATGGCGACGGGTTCAGAGTGGCTATATCTATCACTATGCCTTTGCGATGATTATAGGATTGATCATGCTAATGACGTATTTTGTCGTGATGAGGGGCTAAGCCCATGGCGAATTTTCCGCTCCTCAGTCTGGCCATCTGGACACCGGTGATCGGTGGCATCCTCACCCTGGCCGTCGGCGACCGGCGGCCCCAGGCTGCGCGCTGGGCCGCGCTGATTTTTTCCATTGCGGCCTTTGCGCTGACGATTCCTCTTTATACGGGTTTTAACGCGCACACCGCGGCGATGCAGTTCAATGAGTATGCGGCCTGGATCCCATCCCTGAATATTCATTATCACCTTGGCGTGGACGGCATTTCCCTGTGGTTCATCTTGCTGACCAGCTTTTTGACGATACTGGTCGTTATCAGTTCATGGACCAATATCCAGCAGCGTGTGGCGCAATATATGGGTGCCTTTCTCATCATGGAAGGATTGATGATCGGCGTCTTTTGCGCGCTGGATGCCATCCTTTTCTACGTCTTCTGGGAGGCCATGCTGATACCCATGTTCCTGATCATCGGCATCTGGGGCGGCCCCAATCGCGTCTATGCGACGATCAAGTTTTTCCTGTATACCTTTCTCGGTTCGGTGTTGATGCTGGTGGCGTTGCTTTACCTCTATTTTCACGCGGACCACAGCTTCAACCTGCTGACCTTTCAACAGATCCCCATCGGATCTACGGCGCAGATCCTGATTTTTATTGCCTTCTTCCTGGCCTTCGCAGTGAAGATTCCCATGTGGCCCGTGCATACCTGGTTGCCGGATGCGCATGTTGAGGCGCCGACGGGAGGGTCGGTCATCCTCGCGGCGGTGATGCTGAAAATGGGTGCCTACGGCTTTCTTCGCCTCAGCCTGCCCATCGTGCCCGATGCCAGTCGGGAACTGGCGTGGATCATGATTGGCTTATCGCTGATCGCCATTATTTATGTCGCTTTGGTCGCCGTCGTCCAGGAAGACATGAAGAAGCTCATCGCCTATTCCTCCATTGCGCACATGGGTTTTGTCACCCTGGGTTTTTTCGTCTTCACCGCCGTAGCCATGGAAGGCAGTATTATCCAGATGCTCTCCCACGGCTTCGTAAGTGCCGCCATGTTCCTGTGTGTGGGGGTGTTATATGATCGCATGCATACCCGCCAGATCAAGGCTTATGGCGGCGTAGTGAATACCATGCCCATATTCGCCTCCCTGATGATGCTTTTTGCCATGGCCAACGTGGGGTTGCCGGGCACCTCCGGATTTGTTGGCGAGTTCATGGTCGTCCTGGGTACGTATCAGGTGTATCCATGGGCCGCGATTCTTGCCGCAACCAGCCTGATTACGGGTGCAGCCTATACCTTGTGGCTTTTCAAGCGGGTGATTTTCGGTGGCGTAACGCATCCTGCGGTGGCGGCGTTGAAGGATGCCAACGGGAGGGAAGTATTGGTCTTGGGCGCGCTGGCTTTTTTCACCCTGTTGCTGGGTGTCTGGCCGGCTCCCTTTCTCGATATTCTCCACAGTTCTGTTCACCACCTGGTTGAACAGGTGGCCATTAACAAGATTCCGGCGTAAAGGACTTCCCCATGACCGACATCACCGCGCACTGGACGTTGGCTCTCCCCGAAATCTGGGTATTGAGCATGGCCTGCGTGACTCTCCTGGCGGATCTCTTTTTCGCGGAGAAACTACGCGATATCGCCGCCGTGCTGACCGGGCTGACCCTGTTGGGTGCCGCCGTCCTGACTTTTATGCTTATGGGACAGCGGGGGACGGCATTTGCCGGGATGTTCATTGCGGACCCCTTTGCCAACGTAATCAACTTGTTTAGTTATCTGGCAGTATTTTTGGTCGTGATCTATTCCGGCCGCTATCTCCGTGAGCGGGGGCTATATCGAGGGGAGGTCTTCGTGCTCCTCCTCTTTGCCCTGCTGGGAGTCATGATCATGGCATCCGGCGGAAACCTCCTGACCATTTATCTGGGGCTGGAGTTGCTGGCCCTCAGTCAATACGCGCTGGTGGCCATGTACCGGGATAGCTTGATGGCGACGGAAGCGGGTCTCAAATACTTTGTCCTGGGCGCGCTGGCTTCCGGCCTGCTCTTGTATGGCATGTCCCTGCTTTATGGGTTGACCGGAAGCCTCGATGTGCGGGATATCGCCGCTGGTTTGGTCAACGTGACCGGTGCCAATCTGGTCCTGGTTTTTGCCATGGTATTTATCACGGCCGGCATTGCCTTCAAACTGGGCGCGGCTCCTTTTCATATGTGGCTGCCGGATGTTTATCAGGGTGCGCCGACGGCTATCACCCTATTTCTGGCGTCAGCACCAAAACTGGGCGCATTCGCCCTGATTATCCGCCTGCTGGTGGACGGGAGTTATGGGGTAATGGCGGTCTGGCAGCAGATTTTCATCGTCCTCGCCATCGCTTCGCTGGTGGTGGGCAATGTGATTGCCATCGCCCAGGGCAATATCAAGCGGATGCTGGCGTATTCCACCGTGGGGCATGTGGGATTCTTGGCCCTGGGGGTCCTGGCCGGGACCTTGAACGGCCTTGCCAGCGCACTATTTTATACGGTGGTGTATGTACTGATGTCCCTCGCGGGTTTTGGCATGATCCTGCTTTTGACCAGGGCGGACTTCGAGGCTGAGCGGATTGACGACTTCAAGGGCCTGGCGCGACGGAAACCCTGGTATGCGGCGATGATGCTCATTATCATGTTTTCCATGGCCGGTGTCCCGCCCACGGTCGGGTTCTATGCGAAACTCGCGGTATTCCAGGCCGTCATCGAGGCGGGATATGTCTGGGTTGCGGTTATTGGTGTGCTGCTGGCGGTCATTGGCGCATTTTATTATCTCCGGGTGATCAAGGTGATGTATTTTGATGCGCCCGAGGATGCTGCTCCGGAGATAGCGCGCGATGATGTGGCGGCGGCCTTTATGAGCGTTAACAGCGTGGCTTTGCTGATCCTCGGTATCTTGCCGGGGCCGTTGATGGCCTTTTGCATTTATGCCCTGCAGGGAGTGATATAATGAACGTTCATCAGCTTGTTATCGGCTATATTGCCTTGGCCTTTGTCGCCGCCAATTTGCCTTGGTTGAGTGGCCGGGTATTCTTGTGGTTCTCCCCCAGGCAGGGAAAGGCATTTTTCTGGTATCTGGCTGAATGGCTGGTTTTATACCTGGTGGCGGGTATTATCGGCTTTGGCCTGGAGCGGGCCGCGGATGGCCAAGTGCAAGGGCAGGGATGGGAGTTTTATGCGATTGCCTTGTGCATGTTTGCGGTGTTTGCCATACCGGGATTTATCTGGCGATTTAACGTCTTGCCATTGTTGCGCGGCTCTTGACGCGCCATCTTGGACTTGGTACTTTTGCACCTCGCAGGCGCGTAGCTCAGGGGGAGAGCGCTACCTTGACACGGTAGAGGTCGGCGGTTCGAAACCGCCCGTGCCTACCATAACCCGCACCGGGGGGCCATGCTCGCTGGTGCTTTTTCTTTGGGGGGTTCATGCCGGACCTACAGTTGCCGGATGGCAGTCTTCGTCACTTTGATGCGCCCGTTAGCGGACTGCAGCTTGCCCAATCCATTGGGGCAGGCCTGGCCAAGGCGGCGCTGGCGATCAAGGTGGATGGCGTGCTGCAGGATCTTTCCGAGCCCATTACCCACGATGCCGCAGTAGCGATCATCACCCGGGACGCCCCGGAGGGGCTGGAGGTGCTGCGTCACTCCACGGCCCATTTGCTGGCGCAGGCAGTCAAATCCCTCTATCCCGAAGCGCAGGTTACCATCGGCCCCAGCATCGATAACGGATTTTATTACGATTTTGCCTTTCCGCGCGGATTCACTCCGGAAGACCTGGCGGCCATTGAAGGGCGCATGCAGGATCTGGTGCGGGCCAACCTTCCGGTACGGCGGGAGGAGTTGGGCCGGGATGCGGCCATCGCCCTCTTCGAGGGGATGGGGGAGCATTACAAGGTAGAAATTATCCGTGCCATTCCCGCTGGCGAAACCCTGAGCTTGTATCGGCAGGGCGATTTTGTGGATCTCTGTCGTGGACCGCATGTCCCGGCAACGGGCTTGCTCGGGGCCTTCAAGTTGACGCGGGTGGCGGGTGCCTACTGGCGGGGAGACGCGCGCAATCCCATGCTGCAGCGGATTTATGGGACCGCATGGTCGGATCAGAAGGCCCTCGATGCCTATTTGCGGCAGTTGGCCGAGGCGGAGAGGCGCGATCACCGGCGTATCGGCACCGAGTTGGAGTTGTTCTCCATACAGGAGGACGCTGGTGGTGGACTGGTGTTCTGGCACCCCATGGGGGCGCGGGTGCGGCGGGTGGTGGAGGACTTCTGGCGGGCGGCCCATGTCGATGGCGGCTATGAGCTCCTCTACACGCCCCACATCGCCCACGAGCAACTCTGGTTCACTTCGGGGCATAAGGACTTTTATAGCGACTCCATGTTCCAGGCCATGGAGGATGAAGGGCAGCCCTATCAGCTCAAGCCCATGAATTGCCCATTCCATATCCTGATTTACAAGGACAGGATGCACTCGTACCGGGATCTGCCCATGCGTTGGGCAGAGTTGGGCACGGTGTACCGCCATGAAATGTCCGGTGCCTTGCATGGCCTGATGCGCGTGCGGGGCTTTACGCAGGATGACGCGCATATCTTTTGCCGGCCCGATCAGATCGAGGCGGAGATCGTGGGAGTCCTGGAGTTGATTCAGGAGATCCTCGGGGCCTTCGGCTTTGATCGCTATGAAATCAATCTCTCCACCCGCCCCGAGCACTCGGTGGGGAGCGATGCCATCTGGGAGGCGGCCACCGGCGCCCTGCGCAATGCCCTCGACAAGAAGGGCATGGCCTATGCGGTGGATGCCGGCGGCGGCGCCTTTTACGGGCCCAAAATCGATCTGAAGATCGAGGATGCCATCGGGCGGAAGTGGCAATGCAGCACGGTGCAACTGGATTTCAACCTCCCGGAACGCTTTGCCATGGAATATGTGGCCGAAGACGGTTCGCGGCAGGCGCCGATCATGATTCATCGGGCGATCTTCGGTTCGCTGGAGCGTTTTTTTGGTGTTCTGATCGAGCATTATGAGGGGAAGTTTCCATTGTGGCTGGCTCCGGTGCAGGCCGTGGTTCTGCCCATCAGCGAGCATCAGGCGGATTATGCGGAAAAGGTGCAAAGGCATTTTCTCGATGTGGGGCTGCGTTGCGATCTGGACTTGAGAAACGAGAAGATCGGCTATAAAATACGCGCCCACACTTTACGCCGTATCCCCTACCTCCTGGTGGTCGGGGAGCGCGAGAAAGAGGCTGGTACCGTCGCCGTGCGTACCCGTGACGGCCTGGATTTGGGTAGCGTGGCCGTGGCTTCAGCGGTTGAGGCATTGCGGTTGACGAATCAGCGGCGTGTCAACGTCCTGGAGTGGCAAGGCGAGCGAGGGGGATAAAGCGATCGCGACGGAAAAAGAGATTAATATCAATCGGGGAATCACGGCGCCGCGAGTGCGGCTGATTGACGCGGAAGGGCAACAGATGGGCGTCGTCTCCTTGGCGGAGGCTCTGACGGCTGCCGAGGCGGCAGAGCTGGATCTGGTAGAGATAGCCCCCCAGGCGGAGCCGCCGGTTTGCCGGGTCATGGATTTTGGCAAATTCAAATTTCAGGAAAGCAAGCGTCTCCACGATGCCCGGCGGAAGCAGAAGCAGACGCAGGTCAAGGAAATCAAGTTCCGGCCGCGCACGGATGACGCAGACTATCAAATCAAATTGCGTAATATCCTCCGTTTTTTGGAGGATGGGGACCGGGCGAAGATCACCTTGCGGTTTCGGGGGCGGGAGATGTCTCATCCGGAGTTGGGGATGGAGTTGCTCAGCCGGGTAGAAAATGATCTGACGGAAGTGGGTGTGGTGGAGCAGCGACCACGATTGGAAGGGCGACAAATGGTGATGATTATCGCGCCGCGTAAAAAATAGGAGGCTATCATGCCAAAAATGAAGACCAACCGTGGGGCGGCCAAGCGTTTCAAGCGCACCGGCTCCGGTAAGTTCAAGCATCGTCAGGCGTTTTTGAATCATATCCTGACGAAGAAATCGACCAAGCGGAAGCGCCATTTGCGCCATACCATCGTTACCGCCGGTAGCGATCAGGCCAATTTGCGACGTTTGCTGCCGTACGGCTAAGGTGAAAGGAGTAGAGCAATGGCGAGAGTAAAACGCGGCGTTACAGCCCACGCCCGGCACAAGAAGGTTCTCGAACGGGCCAAAGGGTTTCGGGGGCAGCGCAAGAGTAATTATCGCATCGCCCACCAGGCGGTGATGAAGGCGCTGATGTATGAATATCGCGACCGGCGGACCAAAAAGCGGGATTTCCGCAGTTTATGGATTGTGCGTATCAATGCCGCGGCGCGGGTTGAGGGTTTGACCTATAGCCGTTTTGTCAGCGGCTTGCACCATGCCGGCATTCAGTTGGATCGTAAGGTCCTGGCGGATCTCGCGGTTCACGACAAGGCCGCGTTCAGCCGTCTCGTGGAGGTAGTGAAGGGTCAGTTGGCTGCCTGAAGTGTCTGCGGGGAACGAGATGGACGCAGGAAGGTTGCTTCCTCTGGAGGAGGCGGCACGGGCTATACGTGCCGCCTTTGATTTGTCTGCCCTTGAGCAGTTGCGGGTGCAGTATCTGGGGAAAAAAGGCACGCTGACGGCTGCTTTGCAGAATCTATCCCGACTGCAAGGTGAGGAGCGGCGGGCGGCCGGATTGGCCCTCAATCAGGTGAAGTCCGAAATCCAGGCGCTGTTGCAATCGCGCAAGGATGAACTCCAGGCGCTTGCCCTGGAGGAACGGCTGCGCGCGGAAAGGCTGGATGTGACCCTGCCGGGCCGGGGGCGGGCCGGGGGGAGCATGCATCCCATCGTGCAGACCCTGGAGTGGATCAAGACCTACTTCCTGGGCTTGGGTTTCCTGCCCAGTGACGGGCCGGAGATCGAGGACGATTATCACAACTTCGAGGCCCTCAACATCCCCGCCGATCACCCGGCGCGGGCCATGCACGATACCTTTTACCTGGATGCGAACCGGGTTCTGCGTACCCATACCTCGCCGGTCCAGATCCGTTTCCTCGAAACCCACGAACCGCCCCTGCGGATGATTGCCACCGGGCGGGTGTACCGCCGCGATTCGGACTTGACCCATACGCCCATGTTTCATCAGGTGGAGGGCCTGCTGTTGGATGAGCAGGCCAGCTTTGCCGATCTGCGCGGGCTGCTGCAGGATTTTTTGCAGGCTTTTTTTGATCGTGCGGATCTGCCGGTCCGTTTTCGTCCGTCCTACTTTCCCTTCACCGAGCCCTCCGCCGAGGTGGACGTGGGGTGCGTGATCTGTGCCGGCCAGGGGTGCCGGGTCTGCAAACAAAGCGGCTGGCTGGAGGTACTGGGTTGTGGAATGGTGCATCCGGCCGTCCTCCAGAAGGCGGGGGTGGATGGCGAGCGCTTTACCGGTTTCGCCTTTGGCTTGGGGGTGGAGCGCCTGAGCATGCTGCGCTATGGTGTGAATGACCTGCGCCTCTTTTTTGAGAATGATCTGCGCTTTTTGAAGCAGTTTTCCTGAGGACCCAGCATGCGCGTCAGCATCCAATGGTTACGAGAGATGCTCGATACTCCATGGGAGTTCGAGGAAATCGCCCGCCGCCTGACCATGGGCGGCATCGAGGTGGAGAGCATCGAAGAAGCGGCGCCGCCCTTCGGGCAGGTGGTGGTGGGGCGGGTGCTCGCCGTGGAGGCACACCCTCAGGCGGATCAATTGCAGGTGGCCGCGGTGGATGCCGGCGCCGGGCAGATACGGCAGGTGGTGTGCGGTGCGGCGAATCTCGTGCCGGAAATGCGCGTCCCTCTGGCGTTGCCCGGTGCGGTCCTGCCCGGTGACCGGATCATCGCGGCCAATGCCCTGCGTGGGGTGATGTCCGAGGGAATGCTGTGCTCGGCCGGGGAATTGGGCCTGGAAGATGGCAGCAGCGGCCTGCTGGTTCTGGATGACGATGCCCCCATCGGGCTGGATTTGCGGCGTTATCTGGGGCTCGACGACCGGATTCTGACCCTGGGCATCACCCCCAACCGCGGCGACGCCTTGTCCATGCTGGGGGTGGCGCGGGACCTGGCCGCCTTGGGGGCGGGTACTCTGCGGCCTTTGCCCGACCATGACGATGGGGAATGGCCGCAGGTGTTGGGTGGCCGAGCTGCCTTTACGGCGGCGCAGGCGGGGCTGGATCTGGGTCTTCAGGTCCTCGATCCGGCCGCCTGTCCACGCTATTGCGCCCTTGTCCTGGAGGGCTTCGGACCCGGGCAGCGGGTGCCCGACCGGTTGCGGGAACGTTTGCGGCGGGCGGGGCAACATAGCGTGCACCCCATCGTGGATGTGATGAACTATGTGATGTTGGAGTTGGGGCAACCCTTGCATAGCTTTGATGCCGGGCAGGTGCAGGAAGGTATTGCGGTGCGTCCGGCTGCTGCCGGTGAACAGTTGGATGCCCTGGATGGCCAGTCCTTGGCTCTGGAGCCGGACATGCTGGTCATCGCCGATGCTGCCGGTCCGGTGGCCTTGGCCGGCATCATGGGCGGGCAGCGCACGGCCGTTAGCCAAAAGACCCGGAGCATACTGCTGGAGTCGGCGTTCTTCGCCCCCTCAGCGGTGCAGGGACGGGCGCGGCGTCTGGGCCTGCAGACCGAGGCGGCGCTGCGCTATGAGCGAGGTGTTGATTTTGACCTGCCCATGATGGCCGCAGGGCGGGCCTCGCGCCTGCTGCGCGCTATTCTTGGGGCGCAATTGCGGGATGGTCGCTGCCTGGCGGAACCCGCGGCCGTGCCGCGGCGTGAGCCCATCCTGCTGCGGCGGGCGCGACTGTCGCGGATCCTCGGTCTGTCCATCGCCGACGGGCAGGTGGAGTCGGGGCTTGCGCATCTGGGCATGGTGCCGGAAAGGACCGAGGCGGGTTGGCAGGCTATGCCCCCGGCCCATCGCTTCGATCTGCGGATCGAGGCGGACCTCATCGAGGAAGTGGGGCGGATCTACGGCTATGAGCGCCTTCCCACCCATCGCCCGCGCGGTATCCTGGCGCCCCTGCCCATGCCCCATGCGCCGCTGGAGAGCACCCTGCGCCAAAGCATGTTGGGGCGGGATTATCATGAGGTCATTACCTATAGTTTTATTAGTGCGCAATGGCAGGAGCGCTGCAGCCCGGGGGCGGCGGCGCTGGTATTGCGCAACCCCCTTTCCACGGACATGGCGGTCATGCGCAGCAGCCTCTGGCCTGGTCTCTTGCAGGTTTTGCAATTTAATCTAAAAAGGCAACAGGAGCGGGTGCGCATTTTTGAGTTTGGTCGCGTATTCGAGGGGGATACGCAACGTCAGGTGCTGGCCGCATGCGCAATGGGTCCGGCGGCCCGGGAGGGTTGGGCGGACCCCAGGCGGATGCTCGATTTCTATGATCTCAAGGGCGATGTGGAATCATTGCTCGGCCAATGGCCGGGCGTTGATTTTACCTTTACGCAGGCGGATCATCCTGCCCTGCATCCGGGCCAGAGTGCCCAACTCCTGGCCAATGGGATGGTGCTGGGATCCCTCGGGGCATTGCACCCGCAGTTGGCGGCGGCACTGGATCTGGATGGCGCCCCTTTTCTTTTCCATTTGGAATGGGCGCAGTTGGCGGGGCTGGCCCGGGAGCCGCGCTTTCGGGCGATTTCGCCGTTTCCGGCATTGCGCCGGGATCTGGCGCTGCTTGTTCCCGCTGGCCTGGCGGCGGACGCCGTGGCCCAAACCCTGCGTGGGGCTGCCTCGCCCATCGTGCGGGAGATCACGCTCTTTGATCGCTACCAGGGGGAGGGGGTTGCCCCCGGCAGCTATAGTCTGGCCTTTGCGGTGGTGCTGCAGCATGCGGAACGCACGCTCACCGAAGCGGACGTGCAGGCGGAACTGGACCGATTGATAACGGCTGTCCAACGCCTGGGTCCCATACAGTTACGTGCTTGAGGGAGGAAATATGGCGATAACCAAGGCAGAGATTGTGGACATGCTTTTTGAAAAAATGGGCTTGAACAAGCGCGAAGCGAAAAGTATTGTCGAGGCGTTTTTTGATGAGATTCGTAGCAATCTGGCCAAGGGTGAAGAAGTCAAGCTGTCCGGTTTTGGTAACTTTACCCTCCGTGAGAAAAATCCCCGGCCCGGGCGTAACCCGAAAACAGGTGTGGAAATTACCATTACGGCGCGCCGGGTTGTGACTTTTCATGCGAGCCAGAAATTGAAGGCCTATGTGAATGGCAGTGACGCGGCCACCTAAAGGCAGGCTTTCTGCCTTGCCGGAGATCCCGGACAAGCGCTATTTTTCCATTAGCGAGGCGGCTGTTTTGTGCGGGGTCAAGGCGCATGTCTTGCGTTATTGGGAACAAGAGTTCCCCCAGCTTGACCCCCTGAAGCGGCGCGGTAATCGGCGTTATTACCAGCAACACGATATCCTTCTGGCGCGGCGCATTCGGGCGTTGCTCTACGCCGACGGGTATACCATTCAGGGAGCCCGGGAGCAGTTGCATCGGGGTGTTGCGGAAGCGGGGAGCGAGCCGGCCCAGGCACCGTCGGGCACGGCCAGCAGCGATAGGCGGTTGCGCTATTTGCGTCAGGAATTGGAGGCCATGCTGGATTTGTGCCGTCAAGGCCATTGACCGCAGCAGCGGTTTAGCGTTTAATGGGCGCTGTTTCGCGGGGCGTAGCGCAGCCTGGTAGCGCACCTGAATGGGGTTCAGGTGGTCGGAGGTTCAAATCCTCTCGCCCCGACCAATCAAATTAGCAAGTCGGCCTTTCGATCCGCCATCCCCAGAACGGATCTCCGCAATTCCGGATGCGCTTTGCGTAGCCGATTTTTTATGTAATCCTCATTGTGTTTCAATGGCTTGTGCCCGTGCAACGGCATGGATGTCCCGGGCATGCACAAGGTGTCCAGTATGATCCATCAGTTGGACGCGCTTCCCAACCTTTTGGCGGGGTTATTCGCCCGCTGTGGTGCTCAGCCACGGAAACATCCTCGGCAATATCGCCGGCTTTCTTCCCTGCGTACCTTCCCTGGAATCCGGGCAGCGCGTCCTCTCATTTCTTCGTGCATGGGCACGCCTGCCATTGATCTCCTACGATCGGGACATACGTGGCAAGCCATGGCCGGCAAGCGCATAGTGCTAGGGATGATCCGGGTCGGGTAGGCAAGTTGGACGCTGCAGACGGGCTTTTCCCCGGGGAGGGAATCATGGTGGATAACCCATTGCCGGTAGGTCTTTTTCATTGACGCTCGCCTTATGGCGTAGCCGAAACGGCGCGACGATTGGAAGATGCCCTCAAGGTCCAGGGCTTTACCATCTTCGCCCATTTCGATCATAGCCGTGCGGCGCAGGAGGCCGGGCGCCAGATGCCGCCGACGGAAGTCCTGGTTTTCGGCAACCCCAAAGGCGGCACGTCGCTGATGCTCGCCGCCCCCACGCTGGCCATCGACCTCCCCAGCAAGATTCTGATCCGCCAGGATGAGGACAGTGCCGCTGAGGTTTTCTTCAATACCATGGCGTATCTCAAGGAACGGCACCGCTTGATCGATATGGATAAAGAGGTGATTGCCTTCGACCAAAAAGTAACGGGACTCATTAGGTCATCCCTAAGATGACCTATGGCGGATTCGGCCTATGGCCAGAGGGTTATTCTAGGCGGATCAGACGGATTTCCCCTGTCCACAGGTATTGATGCCAAGCACAGCCCACAATGGGCAAAAGCGGACAATTCCGGTAATCAGTGCGATTGCCGCGAGGATCAGCACCACTACCTGCCAGATTAACCCCAAGGGAGTCAGGAATCCCACCAGCAGCAAGACAACGCCGATGATAATGCGAATCGCCTGGTCTACACGGCCAACATTGCATTGCATAGCTGCACCTCCAAGAAGGGTTCCAGTCAAATCATTCCCATTGGCATGGGCTTTTTCGTCACAACACCATTAAGAACATAGCTGAATAACGGGAAGATGCAAGGACCGCAGGAGTAAAAACCCCGCTGCCAACTGCCGAATCTAGGATGAAGGCTGCCGGATTTGGGAAAACTTCCATGGCTGGACCCGGGTCGGGTTCCTTCACAGCGCGGACCCAGGATGTTCCTGGAGCAAGCGGAGATAGACGGGTGAAATTTTCTGACCCGGAAAGAAGGAAGCGATGAAGGCGGCTGGCAGCAGGTTGGTGGGGGGCGGGGCGAAGACGAAATCCTGCTTCTGCGCCACCATGTGGCACTGGATGCAGGATCCCACCTTCCCAAAAGCCAAGGGTTTGCCCTGGGGTGAGTAGGCGGCCATGACCCAGTTGCGGTCGGCGCCATCATAATGGGGTAGCTTGAGCATGGCCGTCACTCCCACCAGCTTTTTCCGGGTATTGAAATTTTCCTTGATCAGGAGGCTCCCGGCTGGGTAGCGCGTCACCCGAACTACCCCGCCTGCGGCGGTTATGGTGCCATGGGCGATTTCGTCCACTTTGTCTGTGGTGTAATAATCCACCATTCGGGATCCCGGCTGGTACGCAGTGCTGCCGGGCAGGAGACGCCCTTCAGCCATGATGGTGCGGATGCTTTGCCACAACCGGGCTGGGCTTGGGACAGATTCGGGGAGATTCCCCGCCCAGGCCGGGCTGGTGGTGGTCACGGTCACCGTCACGGCAATGACCAAGCGTATTTGCTTATTTATCCGGTTAGTAAGCATGTCATCCCTCGGCAGGATCAATGAGATTGCGATTTCGTGGCATCTGCTGGCAGAGTGGCTTTTCGGTGGTCGCCCGGAGTATCTACATTCATCTGCAAATGGCGTAGCATAAAGATATTATAGCAATAAAAACCCATCATGATGGTCCAATAGTCATTGGGTACCATGGCTTGGGGAGACTGTTATGGTTAAACGGAAAATTGGCACCATCGCCCTTGCAGCGCTGCTCCTGGCTGCGGGGGCCGGTTGCGTCTCTTATCCCTATGCGACGGAAGGCTATTACAGTAGCGGCCCCATAGCGAGTGGTTATCCCGGCTATTCCTGGTATCCTTCTTCCGCTTACCTCAACTACTACACGCCTGATCTCTACCTGCAGACGGAACTGTGGGATTACTACCCGCAAGTCTATTACCAGTATTTTTCCGCTCCGCCCCCGCCGCCTCCGCCGGGGGTGCCGCCCCCGCCCCCGCCGCCGCAGGGGATGCCGCCGCCCCCGCCGGCGGTGATCTACGGCGCGGTACCGCCTTCACCTCCGCGGCCGGGCATGGTTCCAGGCCCCGGCGCGCCGTTGCCGCCAGGACCATCAGCGCCCGGCTTCCTGGCGCCTCCTCCTCCGGGACCTGCCCATCCGCCCCTGAGGCCTTTCTTTGCCCCGTCTTCTGCCCCGCCGCCCGGACCGCCCATGGGACCTTCTCCCCGCCCAGGCTTCGTTGCACCGTCATCGCCTTCCGCGCCGCTGCCGCCGCCTCGTGCTGCGCCGCTCCCCAGGTCGGCTCTTCGTCCCCCTTCCGGACCGCCGAGCCCGGAGCCCATGGCGCCACCGCCGTCGTATCACCGCCGCCACCGGCAGGGACCTCCTCCAGGGCCGGCTTTCCCGCCACCCCCCGAG
>NZ_RIZI01000019.1 GCF_003721225.1 Acidithiobacillus sulfuriphilus
ACCAGACCAGCGCCAAGGCGACCGCCATGCCGCCCAGGCGGGTGACCCGCCCATGACGCGGCAATCGCACCGCTTTCTCCACCACGGCCGCAGGTCCATGGGCGCAATCCTCTTCCAGATCTGTGGGATGTCACCGCGGTGACGGGAGGTCCTCTGAACGGTCCGGTCCGGGGCGCGTCCCCGGGATGGGTCCGGCCAGAAGTTCCGTGAGCACGGCCTCCCAATCGGCGCTCACGGCGAAGGCGGCTTCCCGAGCCAGGTCGTCGGGGACGTTGGCCGCCCGGAACGCGCGATACAGGGCCAGCGGACTCTTCATGAAATACGGCATAGCGGTGCCTCTCTCTCAAAAAAGGGAATGACGATGCCCAGGATGGGCCCCCGGGGCGGTGTTTCTTCGGGCGGGGAAGACCTTCATCACTGCGCCCCAGGATCTCCCGTACCTCTTCCCGCGAGTCAGCCCGGGACTCTTTCCCATACCCGCTGGCGGATGAGTTTCCGGAGAAGACGGGCGAAAGCCCGTTCTCCTTCCTCAACTTCGCTCCAGACCTCGGACGGGATCGGCTTGCCCGTAAGCGCATATTCTTCCAAGTCAACGAAACCGGTCACTGTCTCGCGTTTCAGCCAGGCCTCCAATGCCCATAGGTCCCGCAGTTCCGGCGGTCCTTCTTCTGGGTCTTCGAGCCGCAAGGCTCGGCGCAGGCGGCCTGCCTCTTCGGCGAGGAAATCCGGCGCGAATGGCGCCACGGGTTACGAAAGTAACTCCCCAATGGGATCCCTATTCCCTAGCTTTTGGAGGTGGTACCAATACCGCAACCGGAGATCCCGCTCCCGCAGGGCCACTTCTTTCCATACTTCGGTCAATACGTCCGTGTACAACCAACACCTCGCTTGGTCTGTGACCTCAATGGGGGAAGGCCGCATGGATGGCGGCGACAAAGACCACAGTGCCCGCCGTCAGGGCAAAAACCGTGGCCACGAAATACAGGATGGGGTGTAATTCATCCTCCGGCGCTTCCCGCTGCAGTTTCCATCCGGCGAAATAGAGCGCCAAGGTCACCCAGATCCCCGCTGCCAGGGCGGGAAAGAACCAGCCCATGCCGGGGAATCGCTGTAGGGCGGCGATGCCGCCAAAAAGACCGGCAAGGACCCAGGACCCTGCCGCGGTCAGGATCCATCCGGAGCAGGATGGGTTGTTTTCCTCTTTCATGGATATCCCCTCTCTTTCGAACGAGACCTGGCCATGGCCCCTGCCATGACCCGATTTCAC
>NZ_RIZI01000190.1 GCF_003721225.1 Acidithiobacillus sulfuriphilus
CCGCCGGGGGCGATGATGGCGGCGCCGCTACCCACGACGATGCCGTTGGCGTTGGCCACCCACAGGGACCCGCCGTTACCGTGCATGTCCAACTGGCCGTAGATCTGCGAGGGGTTGCCGGTGGTGTCGATGTTGAGGACGTTGACGGTCGTCGGCGTGTTGCCGGAAAGCATCGCGCTGTTGACGAAGGAGGCGACGGCCTGGGAACCGACGTTGAAGCCGCCGCCAGTGGCGTTGGGATTCAGCGTGGCGCCGGCGCTGGTGGCGCTCCAGTCGATCACCACCGGGGTGTTGGCGGAGGCCACGGTGCCGCTGATGTTGATGGTCAAGCCGGTGCTATAGGTGGTGAGGCCGGGGACGCCGGGGTTGTTGGGAATCTGGCTGGTGTTGGCAACGACGGATGCGCCGCCGCTATAGGTAACCGTACCGTTGGTCGGCAGGGCGTTGGAAGCGGGGACGGCGAAGGCCGCCGGGGCCGCCAGCGCGGTGGCGATGGCGAGCATGATGGGGGAAAGACGGTTATGCATCGAAGATGGGTGTCTCATGGTCTGATTCCTCATTTGATGTCAAAAAGGGCATCCACAGCACTGCTCTACAGCACTGCACTGCTACAACGATGCCAAGCATAGCAGGCGCATCGTTAACTTACCGTTAATTCCTTATCGTCATGGGAACGCCTTGCGCTTTTCCTGCGTCTCCGCCCGGCATTCCCGGAATCTCCCCGATCGGCCGTTGCCGGTAGGATCTCCAGCAGCGCGTCCAGGCGCCGTTGCAGGTCCGCGGGAAGGTCGGCCTCCCCTTCCAGGAGGGGGAGCGCTTCCGCCAGGTCGGCGCGATCCGGCCAGCCGGTCTTTGCAGCAACGGGCGACCGGAGCATGAACTGGATGACCTCCCGGTAAAGCGCTGCCGACTGGGCTGGCCATCCCAAGGCAAAGGATCGCTTCGCCGCCACCAACAACCATTGCACGGCGGCGACGGGCACATCGGCATGGAGATAGTGCCACCCGAGATAAGCGGGGTCCACTCCCTGCTCCATCGCCGAAAAGCACTCCGCAGCGGCGGCATGGAGATGCTTGCGCCGGCTGGCCGGGATTCCATCGTAGACGGCATCGCGCACCAGCATGTGCCGGAACACGATCCCGCCCTGCCGCCTTTCCCATATCCGGTGCTTGGTCAAAAACGCGGACGCCTCCGCAAACTCGGCTGCCGTTTTGCCCGGCAGCAGGGCAAGTACGCAGTCCTGCGTAAACACTTCGCCAATGACCGCCGCCGCCTGGAGGACATCCAGATAAAGGCGTCCGATGGACACGGTCGCGTCGAGAATCAAGAATAGATCGGCGGGGGGGGTCGGGATATCCGCGACTCCCAGGCCGCTCCGCGCCTTTGGCAAAACATCCGAGGCCAGGGCCTCCAGATAGAGCGGCACGCCCGCAGACCTCTCGACGATGGCCAAATCGTCCTCCCGCGCTTCCCCATGGATGCTCCGCAGCATCGCCAGGCTCGCCGCTTGGGCCAAGGGACCGAGATCCAAAAAGCTTTCGCTGGACGCGATCCCCTCCAGCGTCGGCAAGCGGTGACGGGTGGTGAGCAACAGCAGCACCGGCAGGTTCGCGAGATTTTCCAGGAACCGCGCAACCAGCTCCATGCTGCCCATATCCGCCCAGTGGAAGTCCTCCAACATCAACAACCTCGGGCCATGCGACAAAAAGCGCGGGAGGATGTCCAGGAGGCTTTCCATCAGCGTTTCCTTGTCGCCCATGGCGGCGCTCCCCGCGGGTGTTTCCTGATCCGCCAATCCCAGCCATACCGTCCAGATCCGCACGATGTCCGGATCGGCCACTTCGAAACGCGCCAACCCTTCCCGTAATCGCTGCGCCCCGGCCGGCCTTGCCACGCCGGAGAGGGCAAAGAACTCGCGGATGAGATTGGCCATCGGATACAGCAGGGTTCTTTGCTGCTGAAAGGAACAGCGATAGACGACCTTGGCCATTTCCCCCGGGATGATCGCGCCCGCCTCCATCACCAACCGGCTTTTCCCGATCCCGGCCTCGCCCAGGACCCAGATCATCCGCCCCGACCGTTCATCCAGGACTTGCGCGGCCTGGGCGCGAATCATGGCGAGCTCTTCCTTGCGGCCAACAAACTTTGCACGGCCGGGCAGCTCCGGAAAAACCTGATGGCTTTTGAGCCGGTACGCCGGTTCGCCGGCCACCGGGGCGCCGACGTTGCCCAGTTTCTCCACCTCGGCCCGGATCTGCCGATGATTCCGCAGGATGGCCCACGCCTCGGCGCTCAACACCACCCCCTGGCCGCTTCTGTCGCGGAGCGCGACGGACGCCGCCTTTTCACCGACATCCCCGATGAAGATGCTGAACGTCGCGTCCACCATCAGCTTGCCGCAATGGAGACCGATATAAGGGGAATGCCCCTGGGGCACGGCTTGGCGCAGGGCAAAGGCCGCCCTTACCGCCTGGATGACGTCTTCCTGCTGGTTTTCCAGACCAAAACGAATCTCTATCCATCCCTTGGCCGTCACGGAGGGAAAACCACCATAATCCCGCGCTATTTTCTTCGCCATGTCGAAACATAGGTTCAGATGCTCATCCACCCCACCCAAACCATCTTCCGACTCCGGACCCTGGGGGCCGACGGCAATGATCCAAACGAAGTAGCGATGAAAAGAACCGGCAGGGCTTGCCACGGCCATCGGGCCGTCTTTCCCGCGACCGCCGGATTTCCTCCGGTCCCGGCCTTCGCATAGAAACTGGGCCCGGTTATGCAGCTCCAGGCATTCTGGTTCCGGCTTTCTGCCCAGGCGTTCCGCCAATTCCTTGCGATAGCGGGCCAGTTGTTGCGCGGCCTCCTGAGGGCGCCCCGCCTCCAGCAGCAGTTCCGCCATGGCGCATTGCGGGGCATCCGCCAGCGGACGCCACCTGGCCCAGCGCGCAGCCCAATCCAGCAACTCGTCCGTGCTGCTGCTCTCCTTGTCGCTTTGCAGAACCAGGTGAAAAGCGGCATCCAGGACCTGCTCGAATCCGTCCCGATGCTTTTTTACCCACGCATTCCAGCGATGGCCGTTGGGCTCTTCCTCCGCGAGGAACTGCGCCGGGCTGGACAAAAGGATCTTGCGCAGGGGATGGATGCGCCCCTTTTCCACATGCTCCTTGATGGCGTGGATGTCGATCCAGATCTTGGCCTGAGGGTGCAGGCCCACTTCAAGGCGGGAAGCCACGATGACGGGTTCATTCGTATTCTTCGTATTCAACGATCTGCGCAAGTTATGAAGGGCCTGCCGGAGACCACCCGCCGCGACATCCGCGCCGACGCCGGGCCATAGCGTCTGCGCCAGCAGGGAACGGGGAACCATTTGGCGCTCCATGGCCAAATAGGCGAGCAGATATCGCACCTGACGATAGGGGAAAGAACATGCCTGACCGAAGACCTCAACGTGCATCTTGCCCAGGAGATGAATCCTTATCCCCATATCGTCACGCATGCGACCCCCCTTTTGTAGATCATCGGAATGCTCCACGGCTTGGATGCGTCGTTGTTGTGATTTGTCAGAACTCGAAAAGCTGTCCTCTTCGCAGGATTTTTGGGCAAAAGGACCCTACAGATTCCTCGACTTCATTGGCAATAATGCTTTCCTCACCAGGCTTGAGATGAGTGACATAGATATCGGCAGGACGCCGCAGCTTCGCAAGCTCCTTCGCCAGGAGGTCTGGACACAAGTGCTTGGACAAAATCGCGATCTCTTTTTGCTCATCGGAAAATGCCGTCTCAATGATCAAATACCGGAGGTTGTCTATCCGATTGACCGCGTCCCACAAGGCATCATTGCTGGTGGTGTCTCCGGTGAAAACGAGGCTGCCATCGCCGCTATCCAAATGGTAACCAACGGCCGGAACCACATGCTGGGCAGGGATGGGCGTGATACGGCGGCTCCCCAGCACCACGCCTTCACCGACCGCAACGGTATGATAGGTAACAAAAGGCTCGGCTTCGCTGGGAATGCAGCTAAAGTCGGGCCACAGCAACCAGTTGAACATGTGTTCGCGCAGGATGCGGAGCACCGCCTCCGTGGCGTAAAGTCTGATCGGCTTGCTGCGATAGCGCGCCACGCTGTCAATCATCAGAGGGATGCAGGCGGTGTGATCCAGGTGGGAGTGCGTAATGAAAATGTGATCGATGCGCGCCAACTCTTCAAGGCTCAAATCGCTCAGGCCGGTCCCACCGTCAATCAGGATATCATCATCAACCAAAAGAGTAGTAGTGCGTAAATTAGCGCCGATACCACCACTGCAGCCCAGCGTTTTCATTTTCATAGTACTTCTCTTATTTGCTCTGGAAACTGAACACCCCATGTCACGGATCTACCGGAGAACGGGCCTTGTTGAAGGTAGAATATAGTCGATATGCTCCAAATTTCATGCGAAGGGCAATCGGGACTCCGGGTCCGCAAAGCATGCAATTGCCCCAATGCCTGTTTCCGCCATTCATTACCCTGCTGTTGATACCGATGGCCACCGGCCATGGGGCCATCCCCCGCCCTTGAACTGTGCCTCCAGGAAACGATCCCGGCCGGCATCCCCAGCGCCGCCATGGGGCATTGCGCCCATGGCGGCATAGGCAGCATCGAGACACATGCAAAATGTCATGATCGCATCGCCAATATATTTGTCAATGGTCGCCCGATGCTTCTGGATAACCATTTGCCATTGGTGTCCCGGCAATAACGGATATGGTTCAAGCAATCCCCTGCGCAGCCGCGAACCACCGAGGGAATCCCGCCTCTCCCCAAAGGCCAACCGCCTACCCGCCATCCCTCCCTGCCATCCAACATTACGATTCGACCCCCAAGTGCGGCAGCATGGATTCGTTATATATTTACATCTATTTGATAAATATGATAAAAAATAATAAACGAACAATATACGAAACAGTCGGCATCATCGGCGGTGAATATTGGTGCGGCCGCGGTGTTGCCCTATCTCGCGCCGCAAGTCAGGCGCCATTGGCGTTAGCAGGTTGTTTCCGGTACCCTCGGCGCCTACTATTTCAATTAGGTACGCTTGTCGCCGACAAGCCAGGGATGGCCACGGTCGGAGGGTGGGCTTGGCTGAGCACTCGCTAATCCATGGACGATTCAAGGGGTGAAAGACATGAGCGAAGAAAAATTAGAATATTCTGATATAGAGAAACTCAAGAAGATAGGGACCGCCATCCAGTACGTCAAAGGGGACGTCATCTTTTCCGAAGGAGAGGAGGCTGCGGATGTGTATTTCGTCCAGGCAGGGGATCTCACAGTCGCATTACAGGAGTTCAACAATCGCGTCGCAGTGGGCCAGTTGGGCGCCGGGGACTTTTTTGGTGAAATGGCGGTCCTCAACAATGGCAGACGATCAGCAACCGTTGCAGCCATTTCTGATGTCCAACTGGTGGTGTTGAACAAGCCTGCGTTCCTGGAGGTACTCAATGCGAACGGCGACGTCAGCAACAAGATCAATCAGATCATGGCCAGCCGCACCGAAGGACTTGCACTGAAGGAAAACGTATTGGCCAGCACCGGGCTGAACAAAAAAAACGTGAAGGTGGCTATCGCCGGAGACCCCTCCATGCGTGAAACGGCCTTTGAGCGGGAGCGTTACGAGAGCCGGGTAGACAAGGTGCTGCCGGAATTGGTGGAAAAGCTGCACACCTTGCTGCTCGAACGATGCGTAAGCGAAATGTACATCCAGTTTAATAGTTCTGAAATCGGACTTACATCGATATTTGATCCATTCAACTACGAGATACACCCTGTCGAGAAATTGATTGACGACGCTTATCTGGACCGCCACTTCCCAGCTATCGACTATGCCAAAAAAGCCAACATCATAAAGCTGATGTACGGCGCAATAGATAAAGAGCTTGAACATATTGAGGTTCCCCAGCATCTCAAATCTGCATACCACAGCTATTACCAGGACTGGCAACCGCTAGCCCAAGAAGAGATTGTCAAGGTTCTTGCAACATTGACGGCTCTGAGAAAGATACCCAACTTCTACCTGCGCAATTTCGGCATCAGCATTACCCGCGATACGATCCGCATGCAGTTCAATTGTGATGGCACGCACATCGTCAGTGCGCAGGAATATCAGAATTTCCTGGACGAGAACATAGATCTTTCTGATAGTTAATGTAGTTTTTACTTCTTCCAGGTGATAGGCGGAAATCACGGAGAGTCAGATGCGCAGCAAGAATAATCATGGAAGATCCGCCCTGGCCATTTTTCTCATGATGGCTTGTTTTCCTTGGGTGAGCCCGGAAGCCAGCGCCGCGATGGAGGAGACGACCGATACGCTGCATTTTCCCGTCACTTCCTATCGCATTGAAGGCCCGCAGCTTATCAGCACCAACACCGTGCAGCGCATCTTGCGGCGCTACACGGGTCCTCAATGCACACTTTCCGAGATAGAGGCGGCGCGCGCCGCCCTGCAGCGCGCTTATGCCGATGCCGGGTACGCTACGGTGATAGTATCCCTTCCGGCACAGAAGCTGCAAAGCGGGGTTGTTTTGTTTCGGCTGAACTCGCCGCATATCGGTGTCATTCACGTTGCCGGCGGGCCGTATTATGACCGCGCCAACGTGTTGCGCAGCCTCCCCGCCCTGGTGGCCGGCGAAATCCCCAACATGCGCGATATCAACGCAGAGCTTGCGCTGGCCAATGAGAACCCCAGCAAATACACAACGGTCCAACTGAGCCGGGGCGAAGAACCAGGGGCCATTACCGCCAACGCTGCGGTCAAAGGCCAGAGTCCATGGCGTACCTTTCTGACCTTGAACAACACGGGCAATCCGCAAACGGGGACATTCCTGCTGGGCGTCGGCATGCAATATGCCAATGTCGCCAACCGGGACCAGGTGTTGACGTTGCAATACACCACGGCTCCGGGCCATATCGGCCGGGTGAACGCCTACGGTATCGGCTACAGCATTCCATTCTATCGTTTCGATGGCTCCCTCAATTTCTTTGCCGGCTATACCAACATCAACGCGGGAACGGTGGGGCAGGTTTTCGACGTCACCGGAAAAGGCCTTTTCATGGGCGTCCACTATGACCAGCACCTGCAGAGCAGCCGGCACTACCAGCAAGAACTGACTTACGGCCTGGACTACACTGCCTATCGGAACAACATCAGTTTTTTAGGGACTCCCATCGGCAACAATGTCACCGTGCATCCGCTGAGCCTCACATACAGCGGCCGCTACATCGGCAGACAAAGCGCTTTCAGCGCACGCTTGAGCGTTGTTCAGAATATCCCGTGGGGAGCGAATGGGGGAAGTCGCGCCTTCGCCCTGAACCGGGTCGGCGCCAACCCGGACTATCACCTGCTTCGCCTCTATATGGACTATCGCCAGATGCTTTGGGGACAGTGGGAGTTCAGAATGTACAGCGACGGACAGTTCACCACCAACGCGCTGGTTCCCGGCGCGCAGTTCGGTTTGGGCGGGCTGCATTCGGTGCGCGGTTTTTATGATCGCGAGTACACCGGCGACTCAGGGATCCAAGGCACCGTGGAAGTGTATTCCCCCAGCTTCAGCCGTTCCCTGGGTCTCCCCGACGCCTCCCTGCGGGCGCTCGCCTTTTATGATTCCGGATGGGCTTGGCTGAACGATTCCCAACCCGGGGACACTCCGTATCTCAATATTTCCAGTGCCGGCGTCGGACTCGATCTTGTGGTGGCGAGAAATCTCAGTTTCAAGCTGGATTATGCCCGCATCCTGCGCGCAGGGATTTTTGGTCCCTACACCCATAATCGTGTCCAGGGCAGTCTGGCCATTGTTTTCTGAATTCTGAACAGGGGGAGGTAGCCATGGGATCCGCCAAAGGAATCCGGTCGGCAGCACAACGTAGGAAAAGACTGCGAGCGGCATGCGCTTTGGCCATGTTGTGGCCCTTGGCGGCTACAGCCAATCCCATGGGTCCGCAGGTGATCAGCGGTCAGGCAGCCTTCCTGAACAATGGAAATGCGTTGACCGTCACCAATACCCCCGGCACGATCATCAACTGGAACGGATTCTCCATCAACGCGGGCGAGTTGACGCGCTTCATTCAAGAGAGCGCTTCCAGCGCCGTGCTGAACCGGGTGATTGGCGCGGATCCGTCCCGGATTTTGGGAACACTGCTTTCCAATGGCCAGGTTTTTCTCATCAACCCCAACGGGATCGTCTTTGGGGCCGGTGCCACCATCGATACGGCGGGGCTGGTGGCGAGCACCCTCGATCTCTCCAACAAAGACTTTGCTGCCGGCAAGCTGAACTTCGCCGCCAATCAACAGGCCGGCACCATCGACAACGCCGCGGTCATACGCACTCCGCAGGGGGGATTTGTCTATCTGGTCGCCCCGGACGTTGAGAATAGCGGCCTGATCACCAGCCCCCAAGGCCAAATCATCCTGGCCGCGGGGCACTCCGTCGACTTGGTGAGCCCGGAAAGCCCCGCCTTGCGGGTCGTCGTGTCGTCGCCTGGCGGAGAGGCGACCAACATGGGGAAGATCATCGCCGAGAGCGGGCAGATCGGCATTTATGCGGGCCTGATCGACCAGAGCGGCATCGTGGATGCCAATACGGCGGTACAAGGCAAAAACGGCCAAATCACGCTGGAGGCCTTGGGCAGTATCCATATGGCCCCCGGAAGCCTGACCACCGCGAGCGGCGCTGGCGAAAGCGCCAATGATGGTGGAAGCATTCGGATAGATGCGGCCGGCGGAACCCTGGATCTCGCCAGCGGCGCCACCGTCGCGGTCAATGGCGGCAGCGAGGGAGGCAATGGCGGGACGATGGATTTGTCCGGGCAAGGCCTCATTCTGCAAGGTGTTTACAGTGGACAAGCGTTTGCTCCCGGGTATCGGGAAGGATCGTTGCTGCTGGACCCGTACTTCATCAATATCACGGCCGGCAACACCGCTAGTGATACACCACTGACCAGCGGCAATATTTACGCCAACCAGTATAATGGCCAAACGCTCTATATCAGTCCGACCGAGTTGGCATCTGCCGCATTTTCAAATATCAGTCTGCAAGCGATGTACGGGATAACGATAAATTCCCCCATTGCCAGCATCGGCAAGGCGCAATCCTTAGACCTGCAAGTCCCAGGTCTAATCGGCTCCATCAATGTGGAACCCAATGCCGCGATAGGAACGGCAAACAATCCCCTCCATGCAAACATTGCCATGACAGCGGCAAACATCAACCTGCAATCGTCCATATACGCCACCGGGAACGTCGCCCTCGGTGGCGGCGCTGTCAATCTTTACTCGAACAACAGCGTCCCGCTGACCATAAGCGCGAACCAGTTTTCCGCGACAAATCTTAATATCGGGCCGGGTCTCTTTGTGATAAGTTCAGCATCCGGAGGGGTAATAACGAACCTCGCCTTTCCCACCGGCAATCTGACATTCAACGGGCAAATCACGGTCGCCAACTTTACGTCTCCACCCGGCTACACGGAAAAGGCGGGAACGGTGACAAATAATGGCAATCTGTCTTTCACGGGAATGAACAACATCGGTGAAGAGTTTATAAACAATGGCAGCGTCGACAATTTCGGACAGTTGACTTTCGCCGGTCCCGTAACCATCAATACCACCCGTTTCGTTCCCGACGCGTTCCTCAACGAATATTCCAGCAGTTATATGTCGTTCAAAAACGGTTTCAGCAATATTTCCCCCATCCAGCTCGTTGGCGGCTTGATGGCATTCGGCACGTCCGGGCAATACACCTTGTCCGCCCAGAACGTCACTGCGCAGCCAGGCGGATCGGTAACGGTCGCCTTCAGCGGCCAGAATGGCCCGTTAGCCTTCAACAAAGTTCTGCAGTCTCCCAATGACGGTACATTCGTCAACAACGGGAACGGTACATATACGTATACTGCCAACCCTACATTTAATGGCGATTATTTTACCTATATGGTGTATGCCAATGCCGGCGGAACGGCTGTGGTGACTCAGCAGATACAAGCAGGGGCAAGCACGGCGCCCAGCACGGTACCGCCGACCGTGCCGACCGGAATCGCCATTCCCCCGATCCCATCCAACGTGAGCAATATCATTACCCAGGTCGACCCCAATTCAAATTCATCGAAAATCAATTCGAACAAAGGAGGCCACAATGTCACATACGTCTGTCAGTAGGTTGACTGGAATAGCATTGGCAATGTTGTCGCTGCCGGCGGTGGCTGCAACTCCCGCTGCTACGGTCGTGGCCCTTGTTGGTACAGTATCTGCCCAGTTACCCAACGGCTCGGTGGAGATACTCGCCAACGGGGCAACGCTACCGGAACAGGGAACCATAACGACGCAGGAGAATAGCTATGTGCGTCTACGCTTCAGCGATGGCGGTATTGTCACGCTGCGCCCGCAGACGGTATTCCGGATCTCCTCCTATCACTTCAATAAATCCGAACCAAAGAAAAGCGGTATGGTCGCATCCCTTATCCAGGGCGGCATGCGGGTGATCGATGGA
Source organism: Acidithiobacillus sulfuriphilus (assembly GCF_003721225.1). Lineage (GTDB taxonomy): Bacteria > Pseudomonadota > Gammaproteobacteria > Acidithiobacillales > Acidithiobacillaceae > Acidithiobacillus_B > Acidithiobacillus_B sulfuriphilus. The sequence continues at coordinate 10,510 of NZ_RIZI01000190.1, forward strand.
TGGATTGGTCATGAGAACCCCGCCGGTTACAAGGTCCATGCGGGCGTCGCAACCATCGGCGTGCTGGGCACGCAGTACGGGTTGCTACTGTGTAAAGGGGTAAGCTATGAGCCTGGCGCTTCCGGTTCCAGCAACGCTTCCGATAAAAACAAGGATGACTGGCATCAAATATGCCCCGGGAAAGGACTATATTTGCAAGTATATAAAGGAAAAATTGCCGTCACCAACAAAGCTGGGCTGGATTATTTTACGGCTGGAGAATATGGAAAGGTTGGAGGCTCCATGGAACGGCCCATATTGTTGACCGGCAATCCGGACATCAATTATGCCTTGCCTGCAGCCATGGATACCAGCAAGACGCTGCTCGATCTGAATAACATGCCTTCAGCCGGGGCTTGCCTTGCCAACTGACAGCGGAACAGCATGAACGTGACACAACGATCAAAAATCATTCCGCCACGTTCGGTTTTCTGCAAACGGAGATCGCCGCATCTCGCTCGTCAGGAAACTCGCCGGAGTAGAATCAGGTGCGCATAGGCCACTATCAGCAAAGGGTGCTGCTGGGCTTGTTGGTGCTGGCTGCCATGCTCCTATATTCCTTGGATTTCTTCCAGAGCAGATTCATCGAAAATCTTGAGGCATTCGCTTACGATGTTCGCCTTCGATTGGCCGCGCCCGGGCCGGCGAAAAATTCCGATGTGGTCATTATCTCCATCGGTCAAAAAAGTTTGGCCGCCGAAGGACGCTGGCCATGGCCACGCTATAAGCTGGCGAAGCTGATCCATGAGTTGAATAGCCACTACCATGTTGCGGTCATTGGCTTGGATATGGCTTTTCCCGATCCGGAAAGAGATTCCGGCCTCGCTGTCCTGAAATCCCTCTCCAGCGGGCCTCTTCACAACAGTAAAGTGTTCCAGGAACAGATGGGAGCATGGAAGTCAAAGCTCGATTATGACGCGCAGTTGGCCCAACAGTTGAGGCTGTCTCCGAGCGTCTTAGGTTACTACTTCACCACTGTGGAAGGGGGATCCAAGCCTGCCAATACCGGAGTGCTCCCGCCCCCGACGTTTCCTCCGGGGACTTTCCATGGACGCCATCTCTCCTTCGTGACTGGCAATGCTTACGGCGGCAATCTTCCGCTCTTCGAAAAGAGTGCGAAGGCCGCGGGCTGCTTCACGGTGATTCCCGATTTTGATGGTGTCCTGCGCAGAGCCCCCATGCTCCTTGAATATCACGGCGCTTATTATGACTCTTTGCCGCTTGCGGTGGCGGATCTTTATCTGGGCAGCCCCCCCATCAAGCCCGGATTTCCGAAGGATGCGCCTTCCAATTATCAGGTTATGGAGTGGCTGCAAATGGGTAGCAAGAGGATCCCGGTGGGGCCACACGGGAGCGCTTTGATACCCTACCGCGGCACCGGTAGAACCTTTCCATTCGTCTCTGCTACGGACGTGATGAACAAAAAAGCGCCCATGGGCGCTCTGTTCGGGAAAATCGCCCTGGTGGGAATGACCGCGCCCGGTTTACTGGATCTTCACGCTACGCCTGTGGGCACCGAATATCCTGGCATCGAAGCGCAGGCGAGCCTGGTCTACGGGATTCTTCACGGCACCATCAAGGAGCGGCCCGGTTACGTGACCGCAATCGCGGCATCCATGATCGTGTTGCTCGGGCTGATTCTGTTGTTCCTGCTGCCGCTATTGAGCCCCCTGCGATCCTTGTTGGCGGCCGTGCTGGCACTGGCAATCACCGTCGCCGTGAACCTGCTGGCTTGGACGTATGGTAATCTGGTGGTGCCCATCGCACCCGCCATCTTGCTGATCGCTGGTCTCTTTGTGGTCAATACCTTTTATGGGTATTTCTTTGAAACAAGAAAAAGAAAGTACATACTCTCCAGATTCGGACAGTATGTTCCGCCATCCCTGGTTCGGGAGATGGCCAAATTTCCTGAGACGCTCAGCATGCAGGGCCAAAGCCGGGATATGACCGTTCTTTTCGCTGACGTATGCAATTTCACCAGAATCTCCGAAGGATTGTCACCAACGGAGTTGAGCGCGATGATCAACATGTATCTTACCGCCATGACCGAGGTGATACAAAAATACAAGGGAACTGTAGACAAGTACATTGGTGACGCCATCATGGCCTTCTGGAATGCGCCGCTTCCGGACAACCGTCATGGACGTAACGCGATCATGGCGGCCTTGGAAATGCAGGCGCGATTGGCCGAGCTTGCGCCCGAGTTCAAAGCCAAGGGATGGCCAGCCCTGCGCGCCGGCATAGGTATCAATTCCGGAGTGATGAATGTTGGTAACATGGGTTCGAAGTTTCGCATGGCCTACACCGTGATGGGCGACGCCGTGAACACCGCCTCCCGCCTTGAGGGACTTACCAGAAAATACGGGGTCGATATCATCGTGGGTGCTGACACCCGCAGGTTGACCCCGGAAGTGATCTTCAGGGAGATCGATGTGGTCCGGGTGAAGGGGCGTGACAAACCGGTATCCATCTATGAACCCATCAACCTGCGCAGCAAGATGGATGCGGACCAGTTCAACGAGCTGAACCAGTTCGAGCAGATGCGCGCATACTATCGCAAACAGCAATGGACGAACGCGCTGGGCCAGGTGGCCGCCCTGCTGGAGAAAAATCCATCGAGCAAGTTGTATGCCCTCTACCGCGAGCGTATTGAGCAGTTCATGGCGTCTCCACCCGGAGACGAGTGGGATGGCGTTTTCAATTTTCAGACTAAATAATGGACGAACGCGCCAAGTCATCATGGGTCATGCTGGGCCGCGTGCTTGACGGATAACGACACCTGATCGTGACGGGTTTCCACAGAGCCGATCCAACCCGCGCCCCTTGTTAGATATTTTTACGTTATATCACCAGCCATGCCAAAGTGCTTGGCGATGACACTGGGATCGTAATGCTCGCCACCCACCAATTCTTGAGCTATGTAGTTGTGCAGCATCTGCCGCCGCTGCTCGGGTATGCCAGAATATACCGCATCCCTCAATAACTCATGCCGGAAGTCCCAGGCATCTCCAGACCTTATCCAGATTCCTTGGTTCTCCAGTCTGTGGGCGATATGATTCAAATCATCCAAGGAATACCTGGGGAAGAGATCTTTCAAAAAGGACAAAGATACCGGCTCTCCCAGAATTGCACATACTTGAAGTATGTCAATAAAATCTACTGCTTTGGATATCGTGACGTCAAGCATGCTGTAGATGTTGTCCGGTATGGCATGAACTGATCCCCCGGACATGATGTCACGTGCCAAATATTCGATATATATGGGTATGCCGTCACAACGACGGATGATCAAGTCCTCATTATCGGGGTTCGCCGTCCATCCTGGCAGAGTATGAAGAAAAAGACGTGCTGCCCCGGCATCAAATTTCTCCAGATTCAATGTTTCTTCATGAAAAGCAACCCCATACAAGTATGGTAGATTGTTGCGACTGGTGGAAATCACAAGCGTCGGATGGTTGTGAATGTCGGACAAGTAATAAGTCAGAAACTCAAGAGTTCCGGAATCAGCCCAATGGATATCCTCTATCAAAAACACTCTGGGCCCAACAAATATGCGGTTGGTGATCAAATGCAGAACGCTCTCGAAGAGAATCTGCCGATAATCTTTTAGATATCTATACGAATCGTCTTCCCCGAGGTTCAGCCACTCCAGCCAAAGAGAATGGATCAGTTGGTCTGCCTCACCCACATCGCCGAGGAATTGCAAAAGTGTCATCCTGCTCTGTTCTTTGTCCAACCCGTCCAAGCCAATTAGTTCCATCATCAGGCTTGCCAATGGGAACATAAAGCTCTGCTGGTATATCGATAGGCAACGGCAATGAATAAATGCCACGCCATGCGGGAGATTGTTTTTTACATGGCGGATGAGGTGAGTTTTACCGATTCCAGCTTGTCCTACCACCCAAATTGCCCTGCCTTTTTTTTCTGAAACGACTTGTTCCGCAGAAAAAATGATCTGTGCCAACTCCTTGTCTCTACCAACGAGATTATTTTCCGAATCGGATACGGAGAGACTTGGTTTTTCCGTCAATAAATACAATATTATTTCGTTACCATGAACATTTATCGCTGTTAAAGTGGTCAGCGAGTCAGTTGGTACGGCTGGAACATGATTGGTGAGCAACATTGCGCTCAACACCACGCCCGTAGCTTGGGAGTTGGCGCGAGCCGCGGCCCGGACAGTCTGGAGAAGTGGACCGATAGGACGTCTCTCGCTGTTGATCATGACCCGGCTACAATGAATTCCCATTCCCGCGGAGGAACCCGACGGCGAGATGCGGCGCAATTCAAACGCGGCATGCAGCGCGCGGCGCGGACCGTCGTCCACGGCAACGTCCAGACCGAAAAACATTTCTATGGTGCCGTCTGATGCCACCTGGACGCCCCCGCCGCACGCCAGAGCAACCTGCTGAGCCAAATCCAGCCAATGATGGATATGCGATTCTATCAGGGGGTCGGTAATCTGGTTGGTGTTCGCATTGGGGACGATGGCCAGGACCGTGACAAAGGTCCGATAGGTGGGTATTCCGAGCAAAAAAGGCACGGGCTTGCTGCTCAGCAGATCCCCCGTTGGCGCACTCAGCAAGCGCTCCCTGATGTTCCGTATATCCGCTCCAGGCTTGGCCCCGTAGCGGGTGGCCAGAGTTTCCTGATGTACGGCGAACACATGCAATGCCTCACTGGAGCGTCCGTCATGGGCAAGGATCTTCATGATGGCCTTGACTGGTCCATCAACGGCGGGCTGCTTGCGCCGCCACTCTTCCGCCCAGCGCAAGGCCCCCTCGAAATCTCGCGCATCCTCGGCCGCTCGAATCAAACGTTCAAGGTAAGCGGCAAGCCGGTCATCGATGATTTTTCGGCGCCTCAGCACCCATTGACGCCACTCGCCGTGGCTGCCCCCCTCATCTGTGGAAAGGAAAGGGCCGCGGTGCAGGGCGATGGCCCGCCTGATCTCCGCAACATCCTGGATATCAGCGCTCAGGAATTTTTCATAGTCGGTAATTATGGGATAATTATTGCTTATCTCCACAAAATCTCTTGTCGTATTGATCGGAGATCCGTATCTGGCACCAATTTTTGATAGTTGGAACAATGCTTGCCGCACCAAGGTTCTACCATCTTCTTCTCTGCGATTCGGATAAAAGAGCTTGGCCAATGCAGCGCGTGAGTGCCGGCCGGCCTCCAGGCAAAGATACGCCATCAATCGTCTGGGCAATCGCTGGGGACGCGGTAACAATTCGCCAGAAAAAGTGCATTCCATGTCACCCAGAACGGAAAGGTGCAACTCTGGTTGCTGTCGTCTCGTCATAATGGACCCACGCACTCCAAGGGAACTCTGATCTAATCGCTATTTTTCTTCATTCTGACGGGCGGTTGCGATACTTTTCCCAAGAAACGCAAGCTCCGCCAACACGCCGGTGCCGCGTCTTTCCAGGTCATTTCCCAGCCACAATGGCCATAGCCGGCCCGTTGGGATGATCGGTTTCGTGGCAGCCGCTGCGAATCTTGCGAAAACCGTAGGACCACAACAATGCGACGATGCTGCGTCTGGTCAGCCAGACGCTCTGTGCCGCGGTACCGCCACAAAAACCGGGAATCTGCAAGGCCTCTCCATAGCTCTGCACCGCCCCTTCGACCAGAACATCAGCAAAGTGCCGCCGGAAAGGGGGCTGAAAGCGTTGCCGCAAATGCGCCTGTTCCTGGATACGGGCATGATCGTAATAATGCGTCCAGAGAAAAACCCGATCGCTGCGCAGGGCCATCAATTCCAGCAATCGCCAGGGGTCGCGCTGATGATAGAGCACGCCGCTGGCGACGATCAACGAATAGCGCTCCGGATTTTCCTCCAGATAAGGCCGAAAATCGCCAAACCCAAAGCGTACCCGCTGCAATCCCAGCATCTCCTTCACACATAAACAGCGCAAAAAGGCGCGAGGATGCGCTTCGATGGCCAATATCTCCTGAGCGCCGCCACGCTCCAGCATGTAGGAATGCATGCCCTCCAGGGGGCCCAGTTCCAGCACACGCATGTGCCGGAATCCACCCAGGACCTGCTCCGCCCACCGCAGGCGCGGATCCACGTACAACGGCGCGGTGCCCGGCTCGTTGATGACCCCCGCCTCCGGCGGAACCTTCGAGGACCACTGGCCCTGGAAAAGATCCACCATCTCCTGGTTGTGGGGGTAACGCTCCGAAAAGCGATCCATCGCTTCGGCAAATTCTGACTGGATCATTGGACCATAAACTCACCAAAAGTGCTCAACGAATGAAAGTAGCCTACCCTGAAGGAGGCGCGTCCGTTTCGGACCCGGTGGGGAGGGCAGCACCCGCCCCGGCGCCTGGATCGTCCAGCTCCCGGATTATATAGATGGGGCGGTGCTTGCTCTCCTCGTAAATACGCCCGACGTATTCCCCGATCACTCCCAGCGCCATGAGCTGCACCCCTCCGAGGAACAGAATGGCCGCCATCATGGAGGGGTAGCCCTTGACCGGATTGCCGTAAAGCAGGGTGGCCACCACCAGAGAGACGGCATAGAGCAGGGAGAGCAGAGATACCAGCAAACCGAGCCAGGAGGCCATCTGGAGCGGTACCTGACTAAAGGAGGTAATCCCTTCCAGGGCGAAGTTCCACAGCCGCCACCAGTTGAACTTGCTCTTCCCGGCGTGGCGCGGCTCGCGCTGATAATAGACCTCCGCCGTGCGAAATCCCACCCAGGCGAAAATGCCTTTCATAAAGCGCCTGCGCTCCGGCAAACGGCGGATGGCCTCCAGCGCGGGCCGCGAAATGAGCCGGAAATCGCCGGTATCCGCGGGAATATCCACCGGGGTAAGCCGGTTGATCACGCGGTAGAATCCATGGGCCGTTGCCCTTTTCAGCCAACTCTCCCCAGCGCGGGAACTGCGCACGGCGTTGACGATGTCAGCTCCTTCGCGCCACTTGGCGAGCAGTTCGGGAATCAGTTCCGGCGGGTCTTGCAAATCGGCGTCAAAAGGGATCACCGCGCTGCCGCGGGCATGGTCCAGTCCGGCGGTAAGCGCGGCTTCCTTACCAAAATTGCGGGAAAGATCCAGCACCCGTACCCGCGGGTCACGGTGGCGCAAGGCCAGCAGCTTTTCCAGGGTGCCGTCGCCGCTGCCGTCATTCACGCAAACGATCTCCCATGCGCAATGGGTTGCATCCAGCACCGTGGCGAGGCGCCGGTACAGAACATCCACATTGCCCGCCTCATTGTAAAAGGGGATGACCATGGATATGACGGGAAGGCGTGCGTTCATGTCGGCGAGTCCTCCGTAGGCTCCTTCTTGCCCGGCAAGGATCTCCACCAGGCGAGGGCCGCCCATCCCAATCCCGCCACTCCCAGCCAAAAGGCGATCCAGGCGTAGCCTGCATAGGGCGGAGCGAAGCGGAAGCGGACCATATTGTTTCCTGCGGGCAGGGGGATGACCTGAAAGATCTTCCCATGGGCGGATACCGCCGCGCTCGCCCCATTCACCGTGGAGGTCCAGGCGGGCATGAACAATTCCCGGCGCAGCAGGGTGGCGGGAGTCGCGCAATGGGCTTCGACGCTATCGCGCTGTTGCCCGGAAAGGGTGCATTGGCCCCTGAGCACCGTATAGTAGGGCGCGGGGTGGGGCAGTTCCCAGATATCCATGACGGCGTCGGAATAGACCTTGTGGATGCCGCCGGTCGCGGCGTCGCCATATTCCAGGGAAAGCTGGAGGGCCTTACCGGGCAACGGCCCCTGCGGCCCGGTGATTCTTTGCGCATAGCCGGGGGTTTGCGGCCAGAGCCAGAGGGCTTCGGGTCGATTGCCGCCAACGTGCGAGAAGGTGATGGTAAACGCCTCCCCCGGCTCGACCCGCAGAGACTGCGCGAGGGGGATGGAAAACACGCTGTTGTCCCGCGATTCCGACAAGGGCCTGCTGCCAGCGACACAGCCATGGGTAGCCGAGCAGACCTTGATGGCCAAATTTCCGTTGGCGGTATTGCCGTAGTTGCCCTGGAATACGCCTACCGCATTGATCGACTTTTTGCTTTTCCATTCGGCCGGCGCGGCAAAGGCGACCTCCGCCGATTGCCCGGCCAACAGAGGGAGCGGGGTGTTGCTTACCTTGCCCGCCGGGATGTTTGCAGACGGAACCAGGCTTTGGCCGCTGTTGAGAATTATATAGCGAACACCGGCTTTCTCATAGTTTTCAATATGCTGGTAAAGCGCGGCAACGCCATATTGCGTTCCGAAATATGAGAAGAAGAGCGTTCCATTGGTTCTGGTCATATAGGGGAACAAAGCGCTCTGTACGTAATCCGTCCAATTCATTGCTGCAGGGTTATAATTATAATTAATGGCGGCGATCTGGAAATACGCTCCATAGTTAGGTTGAATGGGACCCAAGGTGTAAAAACGCGAAAGACCCAGATGCGTGCGCAACCAATGGATCGCCGGCCTATCCACCTGCCCGGGTCGGACCCCGGACAACTCCGGCACCGCGAACAATACCGCGGCATCCGCGATCAACACGGCTGACAAAACCCAGCGTCGGCGCTCCCCCCGCAAGACGAACCACGCCAGCAGGACAAGGGCTAGACCTATCAGAGCCCAAAGAACGGCCACTCCCATCAGCATCGCCATCTTTTCTGTTTGTGCCGCCGGCCAGCCCCATGATGTGCGCCAAGGCCATGCAATGGATGCTGCCAGGGCCAAAAACCCCAAGATCCACAGTAGCGGCCAGAGGAGCCGCGGTAAGCCCCAACGCAGATCATTTACCGCCATGGCGGCAAGAATGGCCAGCGCCATCTCCCAACTGGGCGGAGAGTATCGGTAGAACGCGGCCTCCCGTAAAAAGGGGATGTGGTTCATAATCTCCATTACCGGCTGGATGCCATAACTCTTGGCCAGAGCAATAACAATCCAGCCTAGCAGCATCCAGCGCAGGCCGCATTTCTGTTTAGCCATTACACCTATCGAGGCGAAGAAAATTAGGAGCAGGCCAGCATAACCTCCTACGTTACCCCATATCTCAGCAATGAGGCTATAGTTCGATTTGTAGAATATGGGTCCATAGACATAGGGTAGGAACAAGTTCGGCAATGCGTAAATAGGTAGGAGGTGCTCGCCAAGGATATGCAACGTCAGGCTGCTGGTGGTCAAAAGATAGTCGAAAAATGCCACCAGCACAGGCGCCGCGAACAGCAGCCCCAACAGGCCTCCATACATCACCCGCCCGGCAAAGCGCCAGCGCCGCCGCTCCCCGAAGAAACGGTAAAGCGCCCACGTCAGCGCCAGCAGGCCGTTGATATAAGCCGCCTCGGGGAATCCCGCGAGCAGGGAACCGGCGATGGCAAGACCAATCCACAGAATGGCCGGCGCGCCGTTCTCTTTGCGCGCCCTTTCGATGCCATAGAGCAGCAAGGGGAGGAAGGGGATGGTGTTGCAGATGGTTTCGCCGGGCAGCCACGCGAAGGTGCCATTCAGTGCATACAGGGCCCCACCCGTCAGGGCCGCAAGCCGGCCCATTTTCAGCTCGCCCAGCAGCGCAAAGGTCGCCAGTCCGGCCATGATCTGCATGGCGATCTTGAGCCACAGGACGCCATTGTGCAGCAGCAGCAGAAACACAAAGGGCAGGAAAAAGGCATTGGGCTGCATCTCACCCGCCAGCGGCAGCCCAATGCCGGAGTAAGGATTCCACCATGGAATTGCGCCATGCAGCCAATCTTCGGCGGCCAGGTGACCTAATGCCTGGCTTGTAAACCCGACGTTGGGATCAATATAGGGCAACCCCGGCAGCATGCCACCATGTGTTCCAAATGTAATGCCCGAATCAAACCAAATCGGATTGGTGCTCAACCCAAAAATAAGGAGCGGTAACTCCACCAGAAAAGGCAGCAGAATCAGAAAAAGGATCGGCAGCCAGGGGTAACGGTCCAGCCATTCCGGGTTGGTGCTATCTGGTCGGGACGTATTTTCCTGCTCCGTTGGACGAAACTGCGTTGTCTTCCACAGGCTCATACGTTGTCCTCTACCACTTGCAGTGTGATGCGTAGCGACTTGGGTGGCCGTCACCGGATAACGGTGACATGAACTCCGGGGACTTCCGCCCAGATCCGGTCTGCGGTCAGTATCGGAATGCTCAAACGTTTCCCGAGCGCCAGGTAGGCCCGATCACCCAGCGACAACCCAAAGGGCCTGGTCAACGGCCGAAGTCGTGCAATCTCCATACTGTCCTCGATGATCAGGGGCAGCACGTCCAGGGTATTCTCCAGAATGCCGCGCTTTCCAAGCTCAGCGGCCAATGTTTCCGGGGCAATGCCGGTTTCCATGGCCTTTGACAGGACTTCCGCCCAATTCACCGTGCCAATGGCGCTCCCTGCGGCGAGCGCTTTTTCCACCACATCCGCACCCGGCTCTTCGTTGAGATAGGCCAGCAATGCCGAGGCATCGAGTACCGACCTATTCATGTTCCGCTTCGATGCGTCGTTCAGCGATCAGTTCTTCCGCCAACTGTCGATCTCTCGTGGTATCAGGAGCCAATTCACGTAACAGGCCGCGGCCTCTGCGGGCCGCCTCTCCAGGGGTGATCAAGCGCAGCACCCCGTCTTCCTGCACCGCCATGATCAACGTACTTCCCTGTTCAATGCCCAACTGGTGACGAACGCCGGCGGGCAGCACCAAGCGCCCGCGCTGGTCCACATGAATGGTGTATTGATGGGTATCCATATCTGTTTTCCATAAAGTTATGTCAGACCCATTTTATCTATGTTGCCCACAAGAAGGGAAATCTCCCTCTTGGTGGCGGCCTAAAAACGTCACCGGCGCGGGCTACCCTTGGCACAGTGACCCTGAATATATCTACCACAGGCTCAAGCGTCATCCCCTTCCATGTGGAGCGCGATCCGCAAGGCCAGGCCCTCATGCTTGGCCATCCGGTGATCCCATTCGGGGCCAACGGCAGCGGCCCAGAGGACAAGGGGAAAGTGGGCATCCAGCAGTTGCAGGCGGAAATCCATTCGCTCATACCCCTGCGCCGGCGGACCACCGTGGATCAGCGGTAACTCCAGAAAATCGTTATCCCTGCTGCCAACGATCACGCTCTCGGCAAAACAGGCGTCCTGATCGCCAACCGCCAGGCGCAGCGTTAGGCGACCGTCCGAACGTCCATGATAATTACCAATCATGATGCCAATGCCCGACAATCTCCCTTTCAGCCCGCGCGGAATGGGGAAGGACCCGGACAAGGCGCTGCCCGGCGCCATCTCGATCCGCACGGGGTTGTCTCCGGGAATCCCGTAAGGCACGTCTACCATGGTCCTTTTTTTAAGCCAGGGCATGCCGCTACGGGGAACGCCGGTAAGCGAGAAATCTTCTTTATGGAGAGTCAGGTTGGGATTGTAGGCCGGGTCCGCCCGGAGCAGTGGCCCCCAGCGCCACTGCATATAGGCGTGTTCCCGCGTGAAACGGGCCTTTTTGGCGCTGGAATGCGTCAGGTCCGAACCCCGCGTTTTTGACTCGTGGTGATAGAGCAGCGCCGACGGCACCCACACATTCCGCAGCCCCCGCTCCTGAAGCCGCAAGCAGAGATCCACGTCGTTATAGGCTACCGGGAGATTTTCATCCATTCCGCCCACATCCATCCAGGTGGACTTGCGCAGGACCATGCATGCCGCCGTAACGGCGCTGAAGGATTGCATCAGCATGGCCCGGCCAAAGTACCCGCAGGCGGCGGCGTCGATGCCTTTGTGGGGATGGGCGGCGATGCCGCCAAGACCGAGAACCACACCCGCATGCTGCACCGTCCCATCGGGATACAACAACTTGGCGCCCACCGCGCCGACCCCTCCGCGTTGCGCAACGCCCAGCATGTCGCGCAGCCAACCCGGGGCAATCACCTCGATATCATTGTTCAACAGACAGACATAATCCCCTTGGGCCTGGGGGACGGCGAAATTGTGCATTTTGGCATAATCGAAGGGGTGCGGATAAGCCAATATGCGCACGTCGGGCCGCTGCGCCAATTCTTCCAGGTAAGCGATGGTCCCCGGATCGTCGCTTTGGTTATCCAACACCACGATTTCGATATTCGGGTAGTCCGTCCTGCCCAAACTACGCATACAGGCCTTGAGCAGATCAACGCCATTGCGCGTAGGGATGATGATGCTGACTTTGGGCAAGCCTTCCACGGCGAAAACGGGCACGAAAAACTGGCCGTTACATATATCACGCAGCTCCGCCCGGATCCTGCCGCGCTGGAGATGCTCCGCCACCGCCCGACGGCCGGCATTGAGCGCATAGGGCTTTGCCGCGCTGTCGCCCGCCGTTGATCCGGGGATGATTCGCCAATGATAGAGTACCGCGGGGATGTGCCGGATCGCCCTCGCCGGCAAACCCTCGGTAAAACGCAGCACCAGATCCCAGTCCTGGCTACCCTCCAGCCCCAGCCGGAAACCCCCGATGTCCAGCAATCGCTGGCGCCGATAGACCCCGAGATGGCTGATATAATTCTGCCCGAGCAGAAGCTCGGGGTTCCAGTCGGGTTTGTGGTAGGGGTGGAACCGCCTCCCATTTTGGTCAATTTTGTCTTCATCGCTGTACAGCAACTCAACATCCCGATTGGCGCATATCTCCACCGCAATCCAATATAATGCCTGCTCTGCCAACTCATCATCCTGATCAAGCAGTGCCACATAATCGCCAGATGCAATATTCAAGGCAGAGTTGGAGGCTGCAGATATATGGCCATTATCATCGCGGAACACCGCTTTTATTCGCGAATCCCGCTCTGCATATTCCCTTATGATTTGTTCCACATGGGGCTGCGTGGACGCATCATCGGCAATGCACAACTCCCAATCATCGTAAATTTGATTGCGAACGGACTCTATGGCTATACGTAAAAACTTCTCTGGAGCATTATAGACCGGCATCACGATGGAAATCTTCGGCCTGTTAGTCAGTTTTGCGATATGATCAACAATGGTCTGACGCGATTTTCTTAATAGGTCCGCCTCCTGTTTTACCATCTGCGCATACTCGGCGATATGCTCTCTTTGTAAAATCCTTTTCGCAGGACCGCGGAGCATGTTTTTCAGCTTCTGCGGCAGCGGAACCCGATGATAGGCGCGTTGCGCCCACACATATCTGGTTTTGCGCTTTTCATGGTCAAAGCCAAGGCACACGCTGAATACATTCCCCGTGATCCGAACGAGTTTGATGGTCAGACGAAATGGTCTGGTGATTTTCCACGACCTTGACTTATAAACCTCCTGCAATTCCCGCAAGAGCAGGCGGTTCTGCTCCTGGAGTTCAATGAGCAGCGCATGTGGATCTTCTGGCGGCGAAGGCTCCTGCGACATTACTGGCTTCCTGCATGGATAAGGATCATGCGCTCCCTTCCTCAATCAATGTATTGTTGTAGACCAAGGCGCGCACAGAAACAATGTTTCGCATAGACTGACGGTCATCGCGATCAGAGATCATGACGCGACGTTTCATTCATAAACCACCTTTCGGAGGTAATCTATGGTTTCCCTGAGTCCATCATCAAGGCATATTTTTGGCTCCCACGCCAGTTTGGCCTTGGCAAGGGTAATATCCGGCCGACGCCTCCTTGGATCATCTGCAGGCAATGAGGTAAAAATTACCTTTGATTTACTATGAGTCAAGCTGATCACCTTTTCTGCAAGTTCCAACATGGCATACTCGCCGGGATTCCCAAGATTGACGGGTCCAGTGAAATCACTTGGGCTGTTCATCATCTTCAGGAATCCGGCCATCAAGTCATCGACATAACAAAAACTACGGGTCTGCATCCCGTCTCCATAAATAGTTATAGGATGGTTGTGCAGCGCCTGAAAGATAAAATTACTAACAACGCGGCCGTCATTTGGCCGCATGCGTGGACCATAGGTGTTAAAAATACGGACAACCTTTATTTCCGTACCATGCTGGCGGTGGTAATCGAAACACAGCGTTTCTGCGCAACGCTTGCCTTCGTTATAACAGGCCCTGGTCCCGATAGGGTTGACCCGCCCCCAGTAACTTTCATCCTGCGGATGCTCTTCCGGATCGCCGTATACTTCAGAAGTGGATGCCTGAAAAAATCTCGCCCCTGTTCGCTTCGCCAGATCGAGCATGTTGATGGCGCCCTGGACGCTTGTCTTCATTGTTTGCACCGGATCACTCTGGTAATGAATGGGTGAAGCCGGGCAAGCGAGGTTGTATATTTGCTCCGCTTCAGCCGAAAGCGGCAATGTGACGTCATGCTGCATAAACTCAAAGTTGGGGAGCGAAAGCAGGTGATCTATATTCTCTTTGCTTCCGGTAACCAGGCTGTCGACGCATAACACTGCATTTCCTGTACTTACCAACGCGTCGCAGAGATGCGACCCGAGAAATCCTGCCCCACCGGTAACCAATACTTTAGCCATTTATGCCATTCCCCTGGTGCAGCGGTTCTTTCTGAATCCAGGACCCATAAATGTTCCCGTCATCGATGATTGATTTTCTTGCCATCTGTGGATTGGGAAGCCTGGACATACCCACTAATAAGCATGAGGAAACTACCCTTCCTCGTTTATAGATAGCTCGGTTGCGTCGGGTGAATTCTTCTTCACGTCACCTGTCTCCACCAGTCGCCCATATTCCAGCCGCACAAATTTATCACAGAAACGCTGAACCTGCTGGGTACTATGGGAGACGAGGATGAGGGTCATGCCTTGGGCGCGGAGTTCGGCGATCCTTTCGTGGCATTTTTCCTGGAAGGGCTGGTCGCCCACGGCGAGGATCTCGTCGGCCAGGAGGATGTCGGGCTGCAGGTGGACGGCCACGGAGAAGCCCAGACGCATCTGCATGCCGGAGGAGTAGTTTTTGAGGGGGGTGTCGATGAAGTGCTGGAGTTCGGAGAACTCGATGATGCCCTTGACGCGCTTTTGGGTGTCGCGGTTGCGAAAGCCGTAGAGGCTGGCGTTGAGGAAGATATTTTCGTAGCCGCTGAGCTCGGGATGGAAGCCGACGCCGAGCTGGATGAGGGGGGCGATGCGGCCGTGGGTGGTGACCCGGCCCCGGGTGGGCTCCAGGATGCCGGCAATGATCTGCAGCAGGGTGCTCTTGCCGGAGCCGTTGTGCCCCAGCAGGCCCAGGGCCTCCCCCCGCTCCACCCGCAGATTGACGTCATCCAGGGCCAGGAAGTGCTCGCGGCGCTCGCGCTTGCTCTTATGAAAGAGGGCGAGGAAGCGGGTCTTGAGGCCCATGGCGCGATTGTGGCGGAGGATGAATTCCTTGCGGACATGCTCGACGAGGACGGCGGGGGGCATCAGTGGAGATATTTTATCGCAGCAAGGAGGATGCCCGTGGCGCTGATGGTCAGGCCAAAGCTCCAGACCATGAAGTGGTCCAGGCGCTGGGCGAGGCTTTCAAAGCGATGATCCATGCTTTCGAAACGCTTGTCCGTTTGCTCGAAGCGCTTTTCCATCAGTTCGAAGCGCTTGTCGATCTGGTCGAAGCGCTTGTCGATCTGGTCGAAGCGCTTGTCGATCTGCTCGAAACGCTTTTCCATCAGCGCGAAGCCCTGCTCCATGAGTTCACGCTGATGTTTGAGTTCTTCCTCCACGCGGACGATGCGCTCGCGCAGATCGAAGTCGCGGATCAAGGACACGCGGCCTTCCTCGGCCATCCATTCCGGGATGTGCTCACGGACGTAACGCCCGATTTCCTCGAGGTCTCCTTGGGCAAGGGCCATGCCGCATCTCCCATTGGCTTACGGAATTCATTTTAGCATTGGGGATAAGTACAGTACACTGTGGCCGGAACAGCCCGCATCGGAGAGACTGCGAGCACTCATCTCAGCATTTCGGCGCAAAACACGGCAGGCGTGACAATCCGAGTGCGCTGGATGTGCCCCCGTTGCAGCAACCCTGCGCGGCGATCACCGGTAACGAGGTAGTCCGCATCGCCGGCCAGGGCCATAGCCAGCAAAAACGCGTCGTCAGGATCATCGGCTTCCACCTCGTTAGTCAGACGTTCCAGTATTACGACGCGCTGCAGGTTATTGACCATGGTACCTACTTGGGCTGGTTGCAGAACGGTCTGAAACTTGGGATAGCGGCTGGCCCGGCGAATCTCATCGATCTGCATCTGCGATGTCACCAGTTCGAAGCGCGCCGAACGCCAGGCCCGATAGATGGCATCGGGGGCTCCATGGGGCGAGATCAGCGCGCTGAACAGGACGTTGGTGTCGAGAACGACCCGCATCAGCGCTTGCGCGCCCACTGGATGGCTTCATCAACCATAGAGGTCAAATCCGTTTCGCTCACGCTGGCATTGGCGGCCTTGGCCTGCTCTGCCGTCAGTTCCAGGATGTGCGCCCGTACCGCCTCTTCAATGAAGCGCGACAAGTCGCCTTTCCTTCCGCCGCCCCGATTGGTCAGAAACATGCGAAGGGATTGATCGGTACTGGCAGAAACGGCGACATTCCAGCGAATCGTATCCATAGCTTTCTCCACAGATTGGTGTTTATGTGTTTATACGCCTACCAGCACAGCCATGCAATAACTTGAAAAAACGGAAGTCGGCAACGCGGACGCCGCTGCCGCCGCCGGTCTCCCCCTTCTTGGTCCAAGCCCATCACCAGGACTCTTTTGACCGCATTCTGGTGGCGCAAGCCGTTACAGAGACTCTCAGGCTGCTTGACCGCCGACACGCCCAATACAGCGATGTGGTGCTCGTGGTGTAGCGACGATTACAGCTCTTCCACCAGACCGCGGGCTTTGCGGCGAAAAAGGAAGGTGCCGAGGAGCAGGGCGGCGGCGGTCCAGGCGCTGGCTATGGCTACGCTGCTGAGACTGGGCAGGGTGCCCTGGTAGAGCAGGCTATGGAAGATCTGCATGAATTCGGTGAGGGGGTTGAAATCGACGATCATGCGCGAATTGGTGCCCAGGGTGTTGAGATCGTAGCCGATGGGGGTGAGCCAGAAGAGGAACATGACGGCGATCTCGACGAGGTGCTTGAGGTCGCGGAACTCGACGTTGAGCACCGAGAGGGTGAGCACCAGCCCCCAGATGAAGGCGATATAGAGCGCCAGGGCCAGGGGATAGAGCAGCAGGCCCCAGTGATAGACGCCGCCCAGGAAGGGATAGAGCACGATGAGGATGAGGATGGCGACCACCCAGAGGGCGAGGGTGAAGATGAGATTGGCGGTGGGTACGAGGATGCGCGGGAAGTAGATCTTTTGCAGCAGGCCGGCGGCGCCGGTGAGACTTTCGCAGCTCTGGGAAATGGCTTGGGAAAAGAGGTTGTAGTGCAGGACGCCGATGACCAGGTACAGGATGTAGTTGGGCAGGTCGCTGCGGAAGACATGGGTAAAGACGAAGTCATAGAGCAGGATGAGCGCGAGGGGGTTGCCCAGGGACCAGAGAAAGCCCAGCGCCGCGCCCTGATAGCGTACCTTGAGGTCTTTGGCGACCAGGTTGCGCACCAAGTCACGGTATTGCCAGTAACGGGCAAAGCCGGTGGCGGTGGCGGTTGGAGTTTGCACTCGTGCTAGTCCTTATCGAATCCAAGAGTGGACTCCTTGGCGGGCAGGGAAGCCAAGAAGCAGGCAGCATGGCCTTTGATTTCTACTCGCTCATTGTCAAAGGAAGGCATGCATTGGTCAAGCACCGCCGGACAGCCGATGCTCTACATGGGCCGCTGGGCTTGGCCTCTGGACCAAAGGATGGCGGGATGAGGCCATCACCCATGGTTCCCACGGCGTGCCGGTGACAAATGGTTAGCCCATGAGCAGACATGACCATGTTCACCGTGGTGAGGATGTGATTTCTTACGGCCTTCTCCATATCCCAGCGCCCCGGATGGATGGGTCTACTGACCGGCTTGTTCCCAATTTTCCACATGCAACCCGGCCACACGCCGAAATTCACCCATGTTCCGCGTCACCAGGACCAGATTCCTCGCCTTGGCCTGCCCGGCGATGAGGAGATCATAGGGGCCGATGGGCGCTCCCTGCTTTGCCAGTTCGGCGCGAATCTCTCCGGCTTGTCTGGCATCCTCCGCATCGAATTCCAGGATCTCGAACAGGAGGCTATCGACCAGCGCCACATTATGTTCCATGCGTTGGCTTTTATATGCCCCGTAATACAGTTCATGCGTCACGATGACGGAAATGCAAATGTCGCCAGGCCGATGTTCCCGTACCCTGCGACCAAGGGCCGGTTCCTTGCCATTCAGCAAGGCAATGACGGCATTGGTGTCCAGCAGATAGTGTTGTTCCTTGCTCACCCGAAGACCTTGTCGAGATCCGGCCGCTCCTGCTGCTCCGGCTGTTCACTGGCGGCAGTGGCAAAGTCTTCATCCATTTGCCCCGTGCCGGGCGCAGCCCCGGCGATGGCATCCAGCCACGCCCAATCCTCCGGGACAGGTTCCAGAATGACGGCGCTTCCATGACGCCGGATGCGTACCATTCCCACATTGAATCGGAAGTCTTTGGGCAGTCGTACCGCTTGTGACCGGCCAGACCAGAAAATCTTTGCGGTTCCCATGACGTTCACCTCCAGCCAGATATATAAAAAAGATATATCTTCTGAGGCCGCTCGGCAACCGAACAATGATGGCGCCCGCGTCTCACTGGTGTTGCTGGGGGCGGCAGATGGAGTGGATCATCCGGACACGGACTCTGGCGCAGAAAAAACGCTGCAGGGCTATCCGGCGCTACGATCCGATTCGGCGCCGTGGAGATGCGCATGCCGGACGGACGGGCGCTTGCGATCGGCGTTCGCCAACGCTTTCTCGCCGACTTCCTGCCCAGGATCAAGCAGCACGATCAACACGTTTACGTCAAGCAGGACCGTCATTACGGTAGCTCATCGCGCAACTGATTCACCAATTCCGGCGTTACCGGCATAGCACCGGGACGTACCGGTAGTAGAGGCACTCCGTTACGTGCATTCCCGCTTGGTGCGTTTTGTGACTGTAGCGCTTGCCGTATGAGCGCCGAAACCACGGTCCCTACGGTCTTGTGCTGCATGGCGGCTAGCCCTTTTGCCGCCGCCAGCACATCATTATCAATAGAAAGTGTAGTGCGCATAGCACCCCCTCCCCGCCAAGTAAACATCACTCACCTTGCATCATACATCAAATAATTTTCGGGATTTTCGGGGTCTCCGCCATCCGTCCATCCGTCCATCGGTGGCGGTCCAGGCGCTGGCTATGGCTACGTTGCTGGGGCTGGGTAGGGTTCCCTGGTAGAGCAGGCTATGGGAGATCTGCATGAACCAGGTGAGGGGGTTGAAATCGACGATCATGCGCGAATTGACACCGCTAATTCACCGGGATGAGGGCGTAGCCTTTTTCCTGGTAGGCGATGGCGGAAATGAAGCCGTTGCCCACGGCCTCCACGCCGCCGATGAGCTGCCCGGGTGAGACATCCATGCCGTGCAGGGCGATCCCGCAGGCCTGGAAGCGCACGCCCTGGGCGGCGAGATGGCCGATTTCCTTCTGAATGTCGGCTACCGCGCGCTCTTCGGTATAGGGGATGCCGCGGCGGTCCCGGGTGAGGAAAGCGACGCTGGGGCCGATGAAGACGACGATGAGGCGGGGGGTGACCTTTTGCGCTTGCAGGCCTTTCCGGGTTTTGGCGATCACGCCCAGCAGACGGGCGACTTGGGCAGGGTTGTTGCCGTTGATCAGAAACAAGCCCTTGGCCTCATGCAGCCCGGCGAGGGCGGCGTGGTCGTTGAGCGCCGGCGGCTCCGCGGCGGCCTGGGCGTAGGGGTTGGCCCATAACAAGGCGAGGATGCAGAGGATGAAACGCAAGGGATGGCGCATGGCGGCTCCTGGGGGATGGCGGTTCGGCAAAGGGTTGCTCTTTTATTCATAGACAGGGCGGCATGAGGAGTCAAGCAGCGTCGGGTTAGGCCAGGATTGGGCTCACCCGCATCCGCGGGGCTGGCGGTCATGCCGGCGGCTGGATAGGCAAGGGGGATTTCAACCGGGCGGGCTGGCGGAAATGGCCTTGCCCACGTCCTTGCCCATCCAGTGTTCGATCTCTTCCACCTCCTTGAGATGGCCAATGAGGCCGATGCGGGCGGTAAAGCGGGTGACGGCGGCGCTTTCGGCGTGGAGGGTGATGAGGATGGCGTTGCCTTCGGGGTCGAAGCCATGGACCTCCACCGTATCCGGGCTGATCTGCTTGACGCCCGCGAGGTGCATGCCCGCCTGGGGCAGGGCCTGCCGGGCGGCCTGGGTGACCACGCTCAGGGAGGCGGGATAATAGGTGTAATAGGGAATGGGGTTGAGCTGGGGGGCGACGGTGGCGGCGCAGCCGGAGAGGGCCAGGATGACGATCAGGCCAAGGGCTGGGATCAGCGGAAATTTTGCCATGTCATTTACTCCCTGTGGATGCAGATGGCGGCTACCCGCCGCGTCGCCATCTTTATTAGTCTAGCAGATGATGCCAGGGGGAACGGGCGGCGCGCTGTTCGAAGGTCCAGGTTGCTTTGTAACCGTGGGCATGACTGCGCACTCCCATGAGCCTAAAAACGGCGGATCTAGGATGAGATAATCGGTCAGTCGGCCTTATCCGATTCGGAGTCGAAAATAATTGCGGCCTTCACCAGTTTTCGGCAGAAAAAACCAGCGCGATGTCCGCCACCCGCTGTTCCCGCCGCCAAATGACACTGTCGCGGCGAACGCCGACCACCCAGTTCTGTTGCTCCGCTAACATGCTCGGGCGGGCGAAGGCCTCGCAATGGAGGACGGCGTGGCATTCTCCCCCGTCCGGATCCCGGACCGAGCGATACCGGATAATTCCAATGTCGGCAGCGCGCGCCTCCCGAGCCAAAGCCTGGGTGCTCCGATAATCGCCGGGATGGGTCCAGCAGGCCGCATCTTCGGCCAACGGCGGCCTTTGCAAATCGATGGCCAAAGCCGCGAGTTCGCTGCGAAAGGCGGTGTGGACCATGGGTTCGAGGTGATCCAGATCCGATGCGCTGCGGAGAAATCGCCACCGCCAGTAGCTGAGTTCTGCCGCCGCAGTAGCCAGCGCCGCCGCGCCATAAAAGACGCCGGGATCGGTGGCGGCGCGAAAGCGCGAACCTTGGGGCAAGGGGGGATAGCGAAATGGCGTCGCCAACAAATAATGCAGGTCTTGGCACTCCGGAGGAAGGGGCGGTTTGCTCTCTTCCAAAAGCCTTTCCAGCACTGTCTGCTCGGCGAGCGTATCCACCAGCCGCATGGTGGCGGCGACATGCTGGGCCTCCACCACCCGCCAAGAGGAGCCGGTCCAAAACCGGGCCTCAGAGGCGAGCGCGGTAGGCGTCCAGGTAATGAAGGACACGCGTCAAGCCATCCACGCTCTGCAGCAAAGCCAGGGGTGTGACTCCGCCCAACTCGTAATTGCGACTTTGCAGCCAACGCTGCGCGTCGGCATCCCCCCCGACGAGGGCGAATAGGGCCCGGTAGAGGCGCACGAACAACAAGGCCAACTCCCACTCCTTGCGCATCGGTTTCAGCCGATACCGGCCGGCGTAGAGTCGGCTGACCGTGGAAGCACTCACCCCCAATATCTTCGCCAACAGGCCCGGAGAAATCCCCAACCGCTCCGCCGCATTCCGCAGGGCCTTGGTCAAAACGACCTCCTCCTGGTCGGAGCCCGACAGGGCTCCCAAGGATTCGATGGAAATCGCAGTCATCGACTACCTCCTTCTTTCTTTAGAAAGAATAGCGTTATATTTTTTCCACGGCAAGTTTTAGGCGGCGGATTTTCGGGCTGTTTCAATGAGGTAGCATGCGCCTACGCGGTCGCCAAATAGTGTCGGCGCTCAGTCCAACAGATGCCGATCATAAGCGACCCGCACGTTTACGGATCGCTTCGCCCATCTCCTCCAGCGTGGCCGGACACTGCGGTTTGGGTGTCAAGTCCTTGAGCCTGGTGATGGGCAGAGTGACCGGTACCATCTCGATACGGCCATCCTCACATCACCAAAAACTCCACCTTGTCTCCTGGCCCCAGACAAAGTTGGTCACGGATGGTCTTGGGTAGCGTAATTTGCCCTTTGCCGCTGAGTGTAGAGGTCATTGGGCTTACTTCCGGCTCAGATCAAACGGCGCTGCCCTTCTCTTCCATCATGATCTCGATGCGCGGGCCGAGGATGATCTCCATGGCGAAGCCCATCTTGGTGCCGGGGATGACGAGGGTGTTGGCGCGGGACATGAAGCTGTCCGGCAGCATCTGCAGGAGGTAGGGGAAGTTCTCTTCCTTGGGGTTGCGGAAGCGGATCACCACCATGCTCTCGTCGGGGGTGGGAATATCCCGGGCGATGAAAGGGTTGGAAGTATCCACCAGGGGCACCCGCTGGAAGTTGATATGGGCCCGGCTGAACTGGGGCGTGACATAGTGGATATAATCGGGCATGCGGCGCAGGATGGTGTCGACGATGGCCTCGGCGGAATAGCCGCGCTGGGCGTTGTCGCGATGGATCTTCTGGATCCACTCCAGGTTGACCACCGGGACGACCCCCACCAGCAGGTCCACGTAGTTGGAGACATCGACGTCGTCGGTCTGCACACCGCCATGGAGACCTTCGTAGAAGAGCAGATCGGTGCCGCTGGGGATGGACTGCCAGGGCGTGAAGGTGCCGGGCGCGCTGCCCCGCAGCTCGGCTTCGGCGTCGTCGTGGACGTAGTAGCGCATCTGCCCCTGACCGGTTTCGCCGTACTCGCGGAAGAGCCGTTCCAGGGCCTCGAAGTCGTTGCCCTCGGGGCCGAAGTGGCTGATGGTCTTGCCTTGGGCCGCGGCCTGGGCGATGGCTTCGCGCATCTCGGCGCGGTTGTAGCGATGGAAGCTATCGCCTTCGATGACCACGGGGTTGAGCTTCAGACGGCGAAAGATGTCGTTGAAGGCGTGCTTGACCGTGGTGGTGCCGGCACCCGATGAGCCGGTGACGGCAATGACGGGGTATTTTTTGGACATGGGGTTTCCTCCTTGAGAATGAATTTTTTCCAAGCCGCAACGCCTGCTGCCCGGCTCATCTGATGTCGGAGTTTAGCAAAGCTGCGGGACCGCTCAAAGATGGAGATTACGCCAGATGCTGGCCGTAGGCTCTGCCTGATTGAGGGTATAAAAATGCAGATCGGGGGCGCCCTGGGCCAGGATGGTTTCGCACTGGCGGGAGAGGAGTTCTATGCCGTACTCCATCTGGGCCGCCAGGTCGTCGCCGTAGGCCTCCATGCGCAGGCGGACGTAGCGGGGGATCTCGGCGCCGCACTGGGCGGAGAAACGGGCAATCTGCTCATAGTTGACGATGGGCATGATGCCGGGAATGATCGGCACCGCTACGTCGCGGCGCTCCAGGTCATCGCGCAACTGGGCGTAGGCATCGGGATTGAAGAAGTATTGGGTAATGATGGCGTTGGCACCCGCCTGCACCTTGGCCACCAGGTGCTCGATGCCGAGCAGGGCGGAGGGGGCTTGGGGATGGACCTCGGGGTAGCCGGCCACGAAGATCTCGAAACCGCCGAATGCGCGAATGAAGGCAACGAGTTCGCTGGCATGCTGGAAGCTGCCGGGGTTGTCCATGCCCGCGGGCAGGTCCCCGCGCAGGGCGACGATCCGCTTGACGCCTTGTTGCCGGTAGCGCTCCAGGATCTCGCGGATGCCTTCCGGCGTGGAGCCGATGCAGGACAGATGCGGTACGGCCTCCAGCGGATAATCGCGGAGGATCATCTCCACCGTGGCGAAGGTGCGTTCGCGGGTGGAGCCGCCGGCCCCGAAGGTCACCGAGGCGTACTCGGGACCCAGGGGCAGGAGGGCGGCGATGGCCTCCCGCAAACGCGCCTCGCCGGCGGCGTTCTTGGGCGGGAAGAACTCGACGGAGTGGGCCATCAGTAGCGGTACTCGTCGCTTTTGAAGGGGCCCTCGGCGGGCACGCCCAGGTAGTTGGCCTGGGCCGGCGTCAGGCGGGTGATGACGCCGCCGAAGCCTTCCACCATGTAACGGGCCACTTCTTCATCGAGGGTCTTGGGCAGGACCGTGACGCCGATGCGGGCGGCCTTGTCCGCCGCCGGCAGATCGGCGAAGCGTTCGGCGTAGAGGTGGATCTGCGCCAGCACCTGATCCGCAAAGGAGCCGTCCATGATGCGGCTGGGGTGGCCGGTGGCATTGCCCAGGTTCACCAGACGCCCTTCGGAGAGCAGGATCAGGTAATCGCCACTGTCCTGGTCGGGCGTTTGCCCGGCCGGGGTATCGCGATAGACCTTGTGGACCTGCGGCTTGATCTCGTCCCAGGCCCAGTGCCGGCGCATGAAGGCGGTGTCGATCTCGTTGTCGAAATGGCCGATGTTGCAGACCACGGCGCCTTTCCTGAGGGCCTTGAGCATGGGCGCATCGCAGACATTCAGGTCGCCCGTGGCGGTGACCAGGATGTCGGTGTGGGCCAGCAGCTCGCGGTTGATGCAGGCGTCCGTGCCGTCGTTGACGCCGTTGAGATAGGGCGATACCACCTCATAGCCGTCCATGCAGGCCTGCATGGCGCAGATGGGGTCCACTTCCGTCACCCGCACGATCATGCCTTCCTGGCGCAGGGAGGCCGCGGAGCCTTTGCCTACATCGCCGTAACCCAGCACCAGGGCCTTTTTGCCCGAGAGGAGGTGGTCGGTGGCGCGCTTGATGGCGTCGCTGAGGGAATGGCGGCAACCGTATTTGTTGTCGTTCTTGCTCTTGGTCACCGAGTCGTTGACGTTGACGGCGGGGATCTTCAGGGTGCCGTTGCGGAGCATTTCCCAGAGACGATGGACGCCAGTGGTGGTTTCTTCGGAGACGCCGTGGATATGGTCCAGGAGTTCCGGGTGCTTCTCATGGAGCAGGCCGGTGAGATCGCCGCCGTCGTCGAGGACCAGGTTGGGACGCCAGCCGTTGGGGCCGCTGATGGTCTGTTCCACGCACCACCAATATTCCTCTTCCGTCTCGCCCTTCCAGGCGAAAACCGGGGTGCCCGCGGCGGCCACGGCGGCGGCGGCGTGATCCTGGGTGGAGAAGATGTTGCAGGAGGACCAGCGCAGCTCGGCACCCAGGGCGGCCAGGGTCTCGATGAGCACGGCGGTCTGGATGGTCATGTGGATACAGCCGGCAATGCGCGCGCCCTTGAGGGGCTGCTGCGCATGGTACTTGCGACGGATGGCCATGAGGGCCGGCATTTCCGTCTCGGCGATGCGGATTTCCTTGCGACCCCAGTCGGCCAGGGTGGCGTCGGCTACTTTGTAATCGGTGAACGATTTGAGCACAGCATTCATGGGGCGATTCCTCGTGCATGAAAGCGAGCGCGGTTTGAAGCCAAATGATGGCGGGTCGAGCCTGGCGGATGTCCCGCTGCAGCGCTCCTCGACCCGAGCATCCAGCGAGGCGAACCCTCGCTCATATCGAAAACGGCGTTGGATCGGCCCTTAGCGCAGGCCGGCGGCGTCACGCAGGGTGGCGGCCTTGTCGGTGCGCTCCCAGGTGAACTCGGGCTCTTCCCGACCAAAGTGGCCATAGGCCGCCGTCTTGCCGTAAATGGGCCGGAGCAGGTCGAGCATCTGGATGATGCCCTTGGGGCGCAGGTCGAAGTGCTCGCGCACCAGTGCGGCAATGCGGTCGTCGTCGATGGCGCCGGTGCCAAAGGTATCCACCATCAGGCTCACGGGCTGGGAAATGCCGATGGCGTAGGCCACCTGCACTTCGCAGCGGCTGGCCAGGCCGGCGGCAACGATGTTCTTGGCCACATAGCGTCCGGCGTAGGAAGAAGAGCGATCCACCTTGGACGGGTCCTTGCCGGAAAAGGCGCCGCCGCCATGGCTGCCCTGGCCGCCGTAGGTGTCGACGATGATCTTGCGCCCGGTCAGGCCGCAGTCGCCCACGGGACCGCCGATGACGAAGCGACCGGTGGGGTTGATGAAGTATTTGGTGTCCTTGTGCAGCATTTCCCGGGGCAGGACCGGGATGATGATCTCCTCGCGGACGGCGGCCACCAGGTCTTCATGGCTAATGTCGGGGCTGTGCTGGGTGGAGAGCACCACGGCATCGATGGCCACCGGCCGGCCGCTCTCGTAGCGCACCGTGACCTGGCTCTTGGCGTCGGGGCGCAGCCAGGGCAGGCGGCCGTCCTTGCGCACCATGGCCTGGCGCTCGGTGAGACGGTGGGCATAGTAGATGGGGGTAGGCATGAGCACGTCGGTTTCGTCGCAGGCATAGCCGAACATGAGGCCCTGGTCGCCGGCGCCCTGGTCCAGATCGACGCCGCTGCCTTCATTCACTCCCTGGGCGATGTCCGGCGACTGCTTGTCGAGGGTCTGCACCACGGCGCAGGAGGCCCAGTCAAAACCCATCTCGGAGGAATTGTAGCCGATGCGCCGCACCGTCTGGCGCGCCACGTCGGCATAGTCCACCTGCGCCGTGGTGGTGATCTCCCCCGCCAGGACGATGAGGCCCGTGGTGATCAGGGTCTCCGCCGCCACCCGTCCCTGCGGATCCTGGGCCAGGATGGCGTCCAGGATGGCGTCGGAAATCTGGTCGGCAACCTTGTCGGGATGACCTTCGGAGACGGATTCGGAGGTGAACAGGTAGTTTCTGGACATTCGTGAAGTTCCTCGCTAAACAGGCCTGCGCTCCAGGCGCCAGGGACAGGGGGCACTATAGCAAAGGAATGGGGAATGGTCGAAATGAATCCTGCTCACGCCGCCGGCAACGGAATTCACCGCCATGGCGACGGAAGCGCGGCTTACTGGCCCTTGGGACTGATCACCGGGAAAGCATTGTGGTCGCTGCCGCCCCAGAAGTAGGACACACCGCCCGTGACCTGCACATCGTTGAGGTTCTGGCCGCCCAAGACCGGCGAATTGAAAAGCATCTGATCCTGCACATCCAGGCGCAGACCGAAATGCCGCCCCAGGAACTGCTGATAACCCACGCCAAAGACGCCCATGAGTTCGGTGCTGCGGCCCAGGCGGTTGCCGAAGAGGTTGCTGGAGGCGCCCAGCCCCAGGGAGAGATAAGGCGTGCTGGGGCTGGCAAAGGCGTAGAGGTTGCCGATGACGGCACCGCTGTACTGCCCGGCGCTGCCGCCCTTTACCTCACCCTGCAAATGGGCAAAGGCCGCCGCCACCTGGGCCTCCACGCCGAGATGGGCGTCAATACGGCGCCCCAGACGCAAGCCCGCCACGCCGCCGTTATTGCTGCTGCCCAGGCCCAGACCCGCCGCCTGGTCAAAGAAGGTATTGCCGCCAAAGAGATTGATGTAGGTTTCGCCACGCGCAGAGGGGCCCGCGGCCCAGGCCGAGCCCGCCGCGATCATGGCCAGAAACGCTGCCAGCACCCGCAATGACTTCTTCTTCATTACCCCAATCTCCGCACTCACGCGCGCAATGATCCATTTCCTGTTAACATGATAACCTAATTTTGATCATTCTACCACAATTACCGATCTTTTTTGACAAAATTCCAACAAGGAGATGCCATGTCCACCATCGTCTGCGGTTCCCTGGCCTTTGATACCATCATGGTCTTTCAGGATCACTTCAAGGCGCACATCCTTCCCGATCAGGTACACATGCTGAACGTGTCCTTCACGGTGCCCGAGATGCGCCGGGACTTTGGCGGCTGCGCCGGGAACATCGCCTACAACCTCAAGCTCCTGGGGGGGGAGCCCGTCATCGTCGGCACCGCCGGCAGGGATTTCACGCCTTACCAGGAACACCTGCGGGCGCTGCGGATCGACACCTCCCTCCTGCGCATCCTGCCCGACCACTACACGGCCCAAGCCTTCATCACCACGGATCTCGACGACAACCAGATCACCGCCTTTCATCCGGGCGCCATGTTTCTCGCCCAGGACAATCGCCTGGCCGGGAACATTCCGGAAGGGGCGCGCTGGGCCATTGTCGCCCCCGACGGCCTGGCGGCCATGATCCAGCATACCGAGGATCTCGCCGCCGCCGGCATCCCCTGCATCTTCGATCCGGGCCAGGGCTTGCCGCTCTTTGATGGCGAGACCCTGCTGCGCCTCATCGACCGCGCCGACTACCTGACGGTGAACGACTATGAATGCAAGCTGGTGGAGGCGCGTACGGGCCTGAGCACCGCCGCCCTCAGTCAGCGCCTGCGGGCCCTGGTGATCACCCGCGGTGAACACGGCTCCGTCATCCATACCGATGGCCGGGAGATCCTCATCCCGGCGGCCCGGCCCCAGGCCGTCACGGACCCCACCGGCTGCGGTGATGCCTACCGCGCCGGTCTGCTCTTCGGTCTGGACAAGGGGATGGACTGGGAGACCAGCGGGCGCATCGCCTCCCTCATGGGCGCCTACAAGATCGAGACGGCGGGCACCCAGAACCACCGCTTCACCTGGGCGGAATTCAGCGCCCGTTTCCGGGAGAACTTCGGCCACTCTCCGGACTGAATCTTCCGCTTAACGGACAGGCATCCGGCGCACCCGCCATCAGGAAACGTTCCTCACAACCGGTAGGAGCGGCCCATGGCCGCGACCCTCTCGGGCGTCGGCGCTGGTGGTCGCGGGCATGGCCCGCTCCTACAGGGATGCGCGCCGGGATTTGACCGATCGTTGTTCCACGTTGACGGCGGGTGGCAGGGCCAAGCGCCGGAACCGCCCTCAGCCGCTCGTCACCGGCTTGTCTTCGGCATCCCAGACATCCAGGCCACCCGCCAGGTTGTAGACTTGGGCAAAGCCCATTTCCTGAAGGGTGAGAGCGGCCAGCGCCGAGCGCGTCCCGCTGGTGCAGTAGAGCACCACGGGCCGGTCCCGGGCGGCGGCCAATTGTGGATGATGATGCCCGTAATCGGGATCGGCCAGGGCCTCGATATTGCCCCGCGGCACGAGAATGGCATCGGGCAAATGCCCCTCCAGATACTCATCCGCTTCCCGCACGTCCACGACCAGGACATCGTCGCGGCTGCGCAGCCAGTCTTCCAGGGTGTCGCAATCGATTTCGCGGATCTGTCGCCGCGCCTCGCGGATGTAGTCCCCCAATGATTTTGCCATGGCACCCCCTCCGCTTCAGGGACATATCACCTTGGCAAGGCGCTCCACCAGTTCCGGCACGGCTTCCTGGCTGTAATCCTTGTTCAAGGTGGCGCGCACCGTAGCACTGGTGGCGGCATCCATTTTTTCCCGGAGCAGACCCAGAAAATGGGGCGGGGCCACCAGGACCAGATGGCGAAAGTCCCCCGCCACCCGCCCTGCCGCGAGGTATTCCATCAACTCCGCGGCAAAGCGCTGCATTTCCGTTTCCTTGGGGCTGGTCTCCCACTGGATGGCGGAGCGTTCACCCCGGGCGTCGCTTTGCTGGACACG
The DNA here is from genome assembly GCF_003721225.1 of Acidithiobacillus sulfuriphilus. GTDB lineage: Bacteria > Pseudomonadota > Gammaproteobacteria > Acidithiobacillales > Acidithiobacillaceae > Acidithiobacillus_B > Acidithiobacillus_B sulfuriphilus. Next base: position 39,878 of record NZ_RIZI01000190.1, read on the forward strand.
ACTGGCTCCGTCCGTGACGAGATCCCCCTCATGCTTGCGGCTGTCAGGGTGCGCCCAGTCGTGGACGAGCTGCAAACCCTTGCCACAGCCTTCGTTGAGAAAAAGTCGTGCCTCGGCGGCGTTGCTTACCAATACCCAGGTGCTGGTCATGTGTCTTCCCCTTGAATTTATGTGTGAATAAAATGTCCTATCAACCCGGAGGCGGCGCACAGCGAACGGCGCGCCCAGTCCTCCTATTTCCAGTATGGGTATCCATCCGCGAAAAACCAAGGCCTCCCCTTCTCCCCAGCATTCTGATATTTTTATCATGTTCAAGAAAAACCATTCTCCGCCCAAGGAATGTCCATGTCCGCTGATACCTGCCCCACCATCAGTGCCTGCAGCCTGCCCGCCCTCGGCATGGACGCCGATAGCCTGTGCAGGGATCTGCGCCATTATTTCTTGCGCACCCTGGGGCGGGATCGGGAAAGCGCGATTTCTCCGCACCTCTACACCGCCTTGGCCATGAGTCTGCGGGACCGCCTCGTGGAGCGCTGGAAGGCCAGCGAAAGCCTGCGCCGCAAGCAGCGCAGCAAACGCACCTCTTATCTCTCCATGGAATTCCTCCTCGGCCGCAGCTTGGGCAATACCCTGCTCAACCTCGGTCTGGAAGAGAGCGCCACGCAGGCCCTCGCCCAGGAAGGGCTGGAACTGGCGGATATCATGGAGATGGAGCACGACGCGGGCCTGGGCAACGGCGGCTTGGGCCGGCTCGCGGCCTGCTTCCTCGACAGTTGCGCCACCTTGCGCCTGCCGGTGACGGGCTATGGCATCCGCTATGCCTACGGCATGTTTCGCCAGGAGATCATCCATGGCGAACAGACCGAAGAACCCGACCACTGGCTCAAGGATGGCTATCCCTGGGAGCTGAAGCGGCCGGACCGGGTACGGCCCATTCATTTCGGGGGGCGCAGCGAGCCCTTCCACGACGATCACGGACGGCAGCGCTTCCGCTGGGTGGACTGCAACGACGTGCTGGCCGTACCCTACGACATCCCCATTCCCGGTTATCGCAACGAGGTGGTCAACACCCTGCGTTTGTGGCGGGCGGCGGCCACGGATGTCTTCGATCTCGGCGAATTCAACGCCGGCGCCTATCCCGAGGCGGTGGCGGCCAAGAACGCCGCCGAGCATATCAGCATGGTCCTTTACCCCAACGACAGCAGCGAAAACGGCAAGGAGCTGCGCCTGCGCCAGCAGTATTTCCTCGCCTCGGCGAGCCTCCAGGACGTGCTCTCCGACTGGGTCATCGAGTACGGCCACGATTTCAGCCATTTTGCCGACCACCACTGCTTCCAGCTCAACGACACCCACCCCAGTTGTGCCGTGCCCGAACTCATGCGCCTGCTCATGGACAAGCACGGCCTGGACTGGGACCAGGCCTGGGCCATCACCGGGAAAACCATGGCCTACACCAACCATACCCTCCTGCCCGAGGCCCTGGAGAAATGGCCGGTGCGGCTCTTTCGGCAACTGCTGCCGCGCCTGCTGGAGATCATCTTCGAGATCAACGCCCGTTTTCTCGGCGACGTGGCCCGCCACTGGCCCGGCCAGACCGAACGTCTGCGGCGCCTGTCCATCATCGAAGAAGGCGCCGAGCCCATGGTGCGCATGGCCCATCTGGCGGTGGTGGGGAGCTTCTCCGTCAACGGGGTGGCCGCCCTGCACACCGAGCTCCTCCAAGAGGAACTCTTCGCCGACTTCCATGCCCTGTGGCCGGAAAAGTTCAACAACAAAACCAACGGCGTGACCCCGCGCCGCTGGCTGCAGTGGGCCAACCCGGGCCTCTCGGCGCTGCTTTCCAGCCGCATCGGAGATGCCTGGAAACGCGATCTCGCCGCCCTGCAGGCCCTGGCTCCCGCCGCCGACGACGCCGATTTCCGCCGCCGCTGGGCGGTCGTGCGCCAGGCCAACAAGGTCCGCCTGGCGGAACTCGTCCACGCCCATACGGGCGTGCGCTTCGACCCCGACGCCCTCTTTGACGTCCAGGTCAAGCGCATCCACGAATACAAGCGGCAACTGCTCAACGCCCTCCACGTCATCCACCTCTACGACCGCATCAAGCGCGGCGAGGGGGCGGAGATCACGCCGCGCGATGTGCTCTTCGCCGGCAAGGCCGCGCCAGGCTATTTCATGGCCAAGCGTATCATCAAGCTCATCAACAACCTGGCCGAGGTCATCAATGCCGACCCGGCCACCGCGGGCCTCCTGCGCGTGGCCTTCCTGCCGGATTACCGGGTATCGGTGATGGAGCGGATCTGTGCCGGCACGGACCTCTCGGAACAGATCTCCACCGCCGGGAAGGAGGCCTCGGGCACCGGCAACATGAAATTCATGATGAACGGGGCCATCACCATCGGCACCCTGGACGGCGCCAATATCGAGATCCGCGAGGCCGTCGGCCATGACCATTTCTTTCTTTTCGGCCTCAATGCCGGCGAGGTGGCGGAACTCCGCCCCCATTACGACCCCCGGCTCTACCTCCAGGCCGACCCGGATCTGCAGCGCGTGGTGGAGCTCTTGCAAAGCGGCTATTTCAACCAGTTTGAGCCGGGCATTTTCGACCCTCTCATCGATGCCCTGCTCCATCCCCACGACCCCTGGATGGTGGCGGCGGACTTCACCAGTTACAAGCTGGTCCAGCGCGAAGTGGCGGACGCCTGGCAGGATCAGGCCCACTGGCTACGGCTCAGCATCCTCAACACCGCCGCCAGCGGCGGCTTCTCCAGCGACCGCACCATCGCCCAGTACAATGCCGATATCTGGCATCTGGACCCGCTGCCGGCGGTGGCTGGGGGCTGATGCCGGCAGCCCGGGCGTCACCGGCCGGCGCCCCATGACAGAAGGCCCGCGATCTGCTTTAATGCAGCGGATTTTGATGGGGAAATGAGACCTGGCCGACACCGGTGAGGGCCCTCTCGGCAAGCCGTCACCATCCCCACAGGCAGCCCGCACCACATGAGGAAATTTATGGCCCAAAAACCGCGCCCCATCGTGCTCATGATCCTGGATGGATGGGGCTATCGGGAAGGGGGGGACGACAACGCCATTGCCCAAGCCCGCACTCCCCACTGGGATGGCTGGTGGCAGACCCATCCCCACGGCCTGCTGACGGCCTCCGAGGCCGCCGTGGGATTGCCCCGGGGCCAGATGGGCAACAGCGAAGTGGGGCACCTCAACCTGGGTGCCGGCCGGGTCGTCTATCAAGAGGTTGAGCGCATCAACCGCGCCATCGAAACCGGCAGCTTTTACCAGAACGCCACCCTCTGCGCCGCCGTGGATGCGGCGGCCGGACGGGGCAAGGCCGTGCATATCCTGGGCCTCCTCTCCGACGGCGGCGTGCATTCCCACGAGGAGCACCTCTTCGCCGCCCTGCGCCTGGCGCGCAGCCGTGGCGCCGAGGAGGTCTATATCCATGCCTTCCTCGATGGCCGCGACACCGCCCCCCGCGGCGCCGCCGCATCCCTGGCCCGTCTCGATGCCGCGATCGCGCAACACGGCGGGGCCCTCGCCTCCCTCATCGGCCGTTACTTTGCCATGGACCGCGACCATCGCTGGGACCGCATCCAGCAGGCCTACGACCTGCTCACCCTGGGCCACGGTCACGTCGCCGCCAACGGCAGCGAAGCCCTGGCGGCGGCCTACGCGCGGGGGGAGAGCGACGAGTTTGTCACGGCCACACGCGTCGGCGCCGTACCGGCCTGCATCCGCGATGGCGACAGTGTGCTCTTCATGAACTTCCGTTCCGACCGTGCCCGGCAGATCACCCGTCCCTTCATCGAGGCCGATTTTAGCGGCTTCCACCGGCAGGCCCGGCCGCAGTTGGCCGCCTTCACCACCCTCACCGAGTACAGCGAGGCCTTTGCCGTGGCCGTGGCCTATCCGCCCACCCGGCTCAAAAACACCTTTGGCGAATGGGTGGCCCAGTTCGGCCTGCGCCAACTGCGCATTGCCGAAACCGAGAAATACGCCCACGTCACCTTCTTTTTCAACGGCGGCGAGGAAAAGGTCTTTCCTGGCGAGGAGCGCGTGCTCATCCCCTCGCCCAATGTGCCCACCTATGACCTGCAGCCGGAGATGAGCGTCGCGGAACTCGGCGCTACCCTCATCGAGCGCGTTGCCAGCCAGGCCTACGACGTCATCATCTGCAATATCGCCAACCCCGACATGGTCGGGCACTGCGGCCGGATGGATGCGGCCGTTGCCGCCGTGGAGGCCGTCGATCGCAACCTGGGGCGCATTGTCGAGGCCGTGCGCGGTCATGGGGGTGAAATCCTCATCACCGCCGACCACGGCAACGTCGAACAGATGCGCGACCACGAAAGCCAGCAGGCCCACACCGCCCACACCTGCAACCCCGTACCGCTGCTCTACATCGGCCGGCCGGCGCAGGTCCTGCCCGGTGGGGCGCTGGAGGACATCGCCCCCACCCTGCTCACCCTCATGGGCCTGCCCATCCCCTCGGAGATGGGCGGAAAAAGCCTGGTTCAGCTCGGCCCCGTCCCCCTCGGCCTGGCCCAGCGCGCCTGAACCATGCGCAAATCCGCCTGCTCCGCCGCGACCCTCGCCGCCCTGACCCTGCTCTACCTGCCCGCCGCCCACGGCGCCAGCCTCCAGGACAAAATCCAGAATTCGCGCCAGCAGTTGCAGAATATCCATCAAAATCTCGGCCAACTACGCGCCCACCTCGCCGCCGGACAAAAATCCCAAGCGCAGCTCCAGGCCGAGATCCGGGCCCTGGATCAGCAGATCGCCGCCGCCACGGCCCGGCTCAGGAGCGTTCAGCAGCAGCGGAACGCCACCCGGCAACACCTTGCCAGCCTCAAGACCGAGGTTGCCCAACTCCAGGCCAAACTGGAACAGCAAAAAGCCATCCTTGCCCAGCAACTGCGCTCGGCCTACATGATGGGCGGGGTTTCGCCCCTGGCGGCCTGGCTGCAAACGGAACGTCCCGCCCAACTCGGGCGCATGGAGGTCTACTACCAGGCCCTCGCCAAGGCCCGGTCGGCGCTCATTGCCGATACCCAGGCCACGGCCGCCCAATTACAGATCACCCAGACCCAGGTCCGGACCCAGGAGACGGCCCTGGACAGCCTGGCCCGCCGCATCAGCGCCCAGGAAAGCACCTTGCAGCAGCAGCGCACCCAGCACGCCGCCCTGGAAGGACAACTGGCCGAACGCATTGCCGCCGACCGCGCGCGCATCCAGGAGCTGCAGGCCAATGCCCGGCAACTGGACGGCCTCATCCAACGCCTCGTCGCGCAGGCCCAGCGCCAGGAACAACTGGCCCGGGAACGGGCGGCAGCCGCTGCTGCCGCCGCGGCCCGCCGTGCGGCGGAGGCGCGCGCCCAGGCGCGGGAACGGGCCCAGCAACCACCGGCACGGGAGGCCCCAGCGGTGGCAACCCCCCCCCGTGCCCCCCAAGCCCCGCTTCCACCCAGCGCCCCGCCCAGGGAGGCTGGGCCCATCGTCGGGCACGGTGCCTTCCCACCGCCCGTGTCCGGACCCATCACCGCCCGCTTCGGCAGTCCGCGGGTAACGGGCGGCCTCAACTGGCAGGGAGTTACCTTCCAGGCCGCTGTCGGCACGCCGGTCCATGCCATCGCCCCCGGCATGGTCCTCTATGCGGGACCGTTGCGGGGTTACGGCGAGATTGTCATCGTCCAGCAAGGACGAAGTCTGCTGGCCATTTACGGGCACTTGGGGGCGACCAGCGCCCATGTGGGCGAAAAGGTATCCCAGGGGCAGGAGATCGGCAGTGTGGGCAGCGGTGGCGAACTGGGCAGCGACGGTTTATATTTCGAGATGCGCAACGGCGGCCATCCCGTCAACCCGCTGGATTACATTCACAATTGACGCCGCGCCACCGGCCACCCTGCCCTCCCGCATTATTTTCCTTTACAATGATCGCCTTCGGCGCCCATGAGACGCCACTGGAGACAACTGAGTATGTCCATGCCCACTCCCCACATCCCAAGGCCACGGCCACGCACCCTCCTCGGGGTCGGTATTGGCGTGATCATCGGCGCTGGACTCAGTTTCACGGTAGCCGTCTATGCCGACAAGGAGCGTAGCGGCGTTCCCCTGGAAGAGATCCAGACCTTTAGCCAGGTCTTCGGCCTGATCAAGTCCGATTACGTGGACCCGGCCTCGGACAAAAAGCTTATGGAAGGGGCCATCAACGGCATGGTCAGCGCCCTCGATCCCCACTCGGCCTACCTCAATCCAAAGGAATTCAAGGAGATGGAGGTATTCACCGACGGCAAGTTCGGCGGGCTCGGCATCGAGGTCACCGCCGACCACGGGATCATCAAGGTGGTGGCCCCCATTGACGGCACCCCCGCCGCCAAGGCCGGCATCCAGCCCGGCGACCTCATCGTCAAGATCGATGGCAAGGCCGTGCAGGGCATGAGCCTGCAGGAAACCGTGGACATGATGCGCGGCAAACCGGGGAGCAAGATCACCCTGACCATTCTCCGTCCCCATCAAAACCAGCCCCTCACCCTCACCCTCATCCGCGCCATCATCAAGGTGCAGAGCGTACGCGCCTTCCTGCTGGCTCCCGGCTACGGCTACATCCGCATCAGCCAGTTCCAGGATAATACCGGCGCCGAGACGCGGCGGGCCGTGGAAGGTCTGGAAAAGGAGGCCGGCGGCCACCTCAAGGGCCTGATCCTGGATCTGCGCAACAACCCCGGCGGCGTGCTCGGCGCAGGGGTGGAAACGGCCAACACCTTCCTCAACCACGGCCTGATCGTCTATACCAAGGGACGCATCGCCGACAGCGACATGCAATTCAAGGCCAGCGGACCGGACTATCTCCACGGCGCGCCCCTCATCGTCCTCATCAATGGCGGCTCCGCATCCGCTGCGGAGATCGTCACCGGTGCCCTGAAGGATGACGGCCGCGCCCTGGTGCTGGGTCAGCGCAGCTTTGGCAAGGGCTCGGTACAAACGGTCATGCCCCTGAGCAACGGCGGTGCCCTCAAGCTCACCACCGCCCTCTACTTCACCCCCGCCGGCTGTTCCATTCAGAGCCAGGGCATCGTCCCCAATGTGGAGGTACAGCCCGCCAATGCCCAGCTACGCGCCCTGGATGGGGATTTGCTCAAGGAATCGGAACTCCACGGCGTCCTCAAGGCGCCCAGCGAATGCGCCAAGCTCACGCCCCAATATACCCTCGCCCTGCCCGCCGGGGCCGAGGCCAAGGCGCCCACGGCGCTGACGCAGTCCGAGAAGCAGGATGCCGAGGCGGCCCTGTCCGAAAGCATTACGCAAAAACCGGATCTGGCCAAGGATTATCAGTTGCGCGAGGCCCTGGCCATTCTCCAGGATAAGCAGGTGCCCGTGCAGGTGGGCAAGGAGACGGTGGAGGAGCGCATCCCTCTACCCAAGGCCGTCGGCCAGTAATCCTTGATTCGGCCACTGCCGCTTTTATGATAATTTCCGGTTGCCGGCCAGGATCGGGTGGGATCGTTTTGCGGGCGTGGTGGTCCAATGATGCGGAGTTTTCGGCCTGACCTCGGTCATAAGGAGTTGCGGTGAACGTATCCATGCCCCATGTCCTCATTCCCCTTGCCGAGGGCTTTGAAGATATGGAAGCCGTCATCGTCTGCGATATCCTGCGCCGTGCCGATATCCAGGTCACCCTGGCGGGTCTGGGCGCGGGCCCGGTGCGTGGCGCTCGTGGTATACAGCTCGTACCCGACGCCCTCCTGGCCGACGTCGCGCAGGAATCCTTCGACGTATTGATCCTGCCCGGCGGCCGCCTGGGGAGTCAGCGGCTTGGGGAGGATACTCGTCTCCTCGGCCTGCTCCGGGAGCGCCATGAACGGGGCGAGATGATCGCCGCCATTTGCGCCGCGCCCGGCGTTCTCGCCGCTCAGGGCCTCCTTGATGGGCGGGCCGTCACGGCCTATCCGGGCACCCTCGATCTCCACAGTCCCCATTATCACTACCAGGAAACAGCGGTGGTGGTGGATGGTCCCCTGGTGACTTCCCGTGGCCCTGGCACTGCCATGGATTTCGCCCTCACCCTGGTGGAACTCCTCCTCGGTCCCGCACAGCGCGCCCAGGTTGAAGCCCCCCTACAACGGTCCCATGTCGGCTAAGGCTTTCCCTTTCCCCGTCACTATGGATAATAGTCTAAGCAACTCTTGCTAAAGGAATCTTTCATGAAATTTCGTTCCATCGTCCTCGCCGCCGTCCTGGGCGTCTGCGCGACACCCGCCTTCGCCGCCCCCGTGGCCACCGTCAACGGTCAGCCCATCGACAACAGTCAGGTCCAGGCCATCATGTCCATGAGTCCGGAATTGGCCAAAGAGCCCAACGCCCGTGAGCAGGTGGTGCAGAACCTCGTCAACATGGAAGTGTTGTCGCAGTATGCCATTAGCCACAAGCTGGATCAGTCCGCCGATGTCAAGGAGCGCCTGGCCATTGCCAAACGCCAGATTCTGGCCGACGCAGCGGTGGATCAATACGTCAAGGAGCATCCCATTCCCGAAGGCGACATCCAGACCGCCTATAGCAACTTCATCAAGGCCATGGGCAACAAGGAGTACGAAGTCCGTCACATCCTGGTCAAGACCAAGGCCGAAGCCGACAAGATCATGGCCGACCTGAAAAAGGGCCAGAAGTTCTCGACCCTGGCGGAGAAGTTCTCCATTGACAAGGCCAGCGCTGCCCACGGCGGTGAACTGGGTTGGATCGTCCCGGGCATGGTCGTCCCGCCCTTTGCCCAAGCCGTGGAATCCGCCCCCATGGACAAGCCGGTGGGACCGGTGCAGACCCAGTTCGGCTATCATGTCATCGAGGTTCAGGCCACCCGCGCCATGACCCCGCCGCCCCTGAGCGCCATGAAAGACCGGCTCAAGCTACAATTGCAGCAGCAGGAGGCCGCCAAGTTTGTCTCCGACCTGCGCAATCAGGCCAAGATCGACATCAGCAAGTAAGCAAAACCTCCCTGGGGTGGGTTCGGGCGCGCGGTGGCAACACCCGCGCCCGAGCTTTTTGGAGGACACCTTGCCCTTGCCAGCGCCTGCCCTTGGGACCACAATAAACTTAGTCTTAGACGTTGATGAGCGTAGTTGGAGCTGCCGCATGAGTCGAACGGAACGCCGCCGGAACACGGTCCTGGAGCGTGAACCCCGGGTGCAGGAACCCAGGATGTATCGGGTGGTACTCCTGAATGATGATTACACACCCATGGATTATGTCGTCCATGTGCTGGAACAATATTTTCTCAAGACCCATGCCGAGGCGGTGGAGGTCATGCTCCACATCCATGAGCGGGGGAAGGGGCTGGGCGGGACTTACCCCTATGACATGGCCGAAACCAAGGTCGCCCTGGTCACCGCCGATGCGCAACAGCACCAGCATCCGTTACGGTGCATAATGGAAAAGGAGTGAGCCATGATTGACAAGGCCCTGGAACAATCCATCAATCAGTCCTTTCAGATCGCCCGCACCTACGGTCATGAATATGCCTCCGTGGAGCACCTGCTGCTGGCCTTGCTGGACAACCCGCAAGGCATGGAGGTGCTCGAAGCCTGCGGCGCCGATCGCGATGCCCTGGCGCGGGAAATCCGCGATTTCCTCGAACACAAAGTGCCGGCGGCGGGACCGGCAGGCACGGTCAACACCCAGCCCTCGGTGGGTTTCCAGCGCGTCATCCAGCGCGCCCTGTATCATGTGCAGTCGGCGGGCAAGGACGCGGTATCGGGGGCCAACGTCCTCGTGGCGCTCTTTGCCGAGCGGGAATCCCATGCCGTCTATTTCCTGCAAAAGGCGCGGGTGTCGCGGCTGGATGTGGTCAATTACCTGGCCCATGGCGTACGCAAGGACGAGCTTTTTGAAGACGAGGACGAATCCGTCGCCCCCGGCGGGGCCGAGGAAAAGAAATCCGCCAAGGATCCGCTGACGGCTTATGCCCGCAATCTCAATGCCTTGGCGCGCAGGGGCCGCCTCGACCCCCTGATCGGCCGCCAGGAAGAGTTGACCCGGGCGCTGCAAGTCCTGGCGCGGCGGCGCAAGAACAACCCGCTCTTCGTGGGCGAGCCCGGCGTGGGCAAAACCGCCATTGTCGAGGGCCTGGCGCGGGCCATTGTCGCCGGCAAGGTGCCCGCTATCCTCGCCGATGCCACCGTTTACGCCCTCGACATGGGCGCCCTCATTGCCGGATCCCGGTATCGCGGGGACTTTGAGGAGCGCCTCAAGGGAGTTCTCAAGGCCCTCGCCAAAAAAAACCATGCCATCCTCTTTATCGACGAGATCCATACCCTGGTGGGTGCGGGGGCGGCCTCCGGGGGTGCCATGGATGCCTCCAACCTGCTCAAGCCGGCCCTGGCCTCCGGGGAACTCAAGTGCATCGGTGCCACCACCTATCAGGAGTATCGCCAGTACTTTGAAAAGGATCGCGCCCTGTCGCGGCGCTTTCAAAAGATCGACGTGCCGGAGCCCTCCCAGGAGGAGACGGTGCAGATCCTGCGCGGACTCAAGGGCCAGTTCGAGGCGCACCATGCCTTGCGCTATACCGATGCGGCCCTGCGGGCGGCCGCGGAGCTGTCCATCAAGCACATCCATGACCGTTTCCTGCCCGACAAGGCCATTGATCTCATCGACGAGGTGGGCGCCGCCCAGGCCCTCCTGCCTCCCTCCAAACGCAAGAAGAGCATCGGCGTTCACGACATCGAAGAGATGGTGGCGCGCGTAGCGCGCATTCCCGGCAAGACCGTCTCCATGGATGATCGCCAGTCCCTCAAGAATCTGGAGCGGGACCTCGGTCTGGTCATCTATGGCCAGGAAGCGGCCATCCACGAGCTGAGTTCCGCCATCAAGATGGCCCGTGCCGGCCTGCGCCATCACGAAAAACCCGTGGGTGCCTTTCTCTTCTCTGGCCCGACGGGCGTGGGCAAGACCGAGCTCACCCGGCAATTGGCCGCCCTCCTGGGTATCCCCCTGCTGCGCTTCGACATGAGCGAATACATGGAACGCCATACCGTATCGCGGCTCATCGGCGCGCCGCCGGGATATGTGGGCTATGACCAGGCCGGGCAGTTGACGGAGGCGGTGAACAAGCATCCCCATGCGGTATTGCTCCTCGACGAGATCGAGAAGGCCCATCCGGATATTTTCAATATCCTCCTGCAGATCATGGATCACGGGAAACTCACCGATGCCAGCGGCCATGCGGTGGATTTCCGCAATGTCATCCTGATCATGACCACCAATGCCGGTGCCGAGGCCCATGGCAAAAAGGCGGTGGGCTTCGTTCATGCGGCCAGGCAGGCGGAAGGCGAGGAAATGGAAAGCATCCGCCGCGTCTTCTCGCCGGAATTCCGCAACCGCCTAGACGCCGTGGTGCCCTTCGCGCCGCTGGCCCCCGAGGTGGTGCTGCATGTGGTGGACAAGTTCCTCATGGAGCTGGACGAACAGCTCCTGCAAAAGGGTTACAGCCTGGAGGTCAGCCCCGAGTTGCGGCAATGGCTGGCGAAACAGGGCTACGATCCGCAAATGGGCGCCCGTCCCATGGCGCGGGTGATCCAGGAGCACCTCAAAAAGCCCCTGGCGGACCATATCCTCTTCGGCGACATCAAAAAGGGCGGGCGTATCCTGGCGACCCTGATGGATGGCAAGCCGGTGGTGGAAGTGCTGCGCGAACCCGCACCGGAACCGGCCTGATCAAGCCCAAATCCCGCGCAACCCAGGAGAACCGCATGAACCGGCTCGAAGTGACGGAAAAAATTATCGCCAACAAGGTAGCTAACGATCTGAAATGGGCGGACATCGCCAAGAAGGTGGGCCTCAGCAAGGAATGGGTGACTGCCGCATGCCTGGGCCAGATGACTTTGACCGCTGACCAGGCCGACATCGTAGGCGACTTCTTTGACTTGACATCCCAAGAACGCCAATGGCTGCAAGTCGTGCCTTACAAAGGCAGTCTCCCCACCTCGGTGCCGACCGACCCGCTGATCTACCGGTTTTACGAACTAGTCAGTGTCTATGGCACCACCTTCAAGGAACTGGTCCACGAGGAGTTCGGCGATGGCATCATGAGCGCGATCGACTTCAAGATGGATATGACGCGTGAGGCAGATCCTAACGGGGATCGCGTGAAGATCGTCATGTCCGGCAAATTCCTCCCCTACAAGACCTATTGAGGAGCCGCCGAACAAGGGAGAGCAAGCCCGCCACTTCCCCCTTCACGCCCGAGACTGCGGCGCAGAAGGTGCGCATGGCCGAGGAGGCTTGGAACTCGCGCGATGGAGCGATGAACATCTGCCCATGTCAGCGCCAGTAAGGGGCCACCAGCAGGGCCTCGGGGACCAGGGCATGAATGGCGGCGGGGAGTTCCAGGCACAGGCCCAGCCGGGGGCGGATACTCACCCAGAGGAGATTGGTGCGCAGATTCAGTTCGGCAAAGACCACCGACGATTGATAGCTGAGCAGGACGCGGTTGATACGCGCAAGCACGTCGCGCTGCTGCTCCGCGCTACGCCGCTTCAGACGCGGGACGAGCATCATGAAATCCGCCAGGGGAGCGCCATTTTCGTCGCGGGTAGGCACCCGCCGCCAGAGGGGGCCGGCGGGCTCCAGGGAAGATGGGTCAGTAGCAGCCAGACCCTGACTACGATGAACCGGGAGCATAGGATCTCCGCAATCTTTACGCGAGGGAGAACTTAGTGTGCACCCGGAAGCGAACGCCGACAAGGGACTGGCCCCACCGGCGGGATGGCGAGGGTGGATACAAGGAGGGGCGGACCTATCTGTCCGCCCCGGCGGGATGGCGAGGGTGGATACAAGGAGGGGCGGACCTATCTGTCCGCCCCTACGGGATGGCTGGGTGCCGGGAAGGCCTCAAACGTGTCCAATGACAAAATAGTTTCATCCCAGGTTGACGGCAACACGTTGATTTATAGTTGCCGCTTTACCTGAGCATCCTGCGTCGCTTCGCTCGGGTAGCGACCCGGACAAAAATGTTTCATCCTGGGGCTTGCAGGCATCCCCTATGTGTGCATCACACCCAATGGCTCATAAGCAACGGGAGCGGACTTTCCCACCCACCTTCTGGAGGAGTAATATCGGCCAAAAGCGGATGTTCGGTGGTGCACCACGAGCCACCGGAGTTCGACCAAGGCAGCGGCCGCTCAGGAGTTATCGGCGAGATTAGTTAGCCAACCTAATACAAAACGTGGCCCCTCAATCTCACTGCGCGGGCCTTTCGTGCCCTGTGCTCCCTGAGAACCGTCCCTTCGACTAAAGCTCGCGTAGCCTGGATGCACGCCGGCGGATTCCCCTGCACCTGACCGCCAAACAAGGCTCTTCTGACAACGTATTTCACGCCACGCCACCTTCGCCGAGCACTTCTTCTATAATCTCGTGCTCATCAAGAAAATCAACCGAGACAGGGCCGTCCGCCGGATCATGGCCGGCGAGGCGCACTTCCTCGATCACTTGCTGCATTGTCGTAACAATCTTTCGCGGAGTAATTGCCGTGAGCTGAGAGGCGATAGTCTCGATAACGGCTTTCTCGAACGGGAAGAAATCGTTTTCACCCTCCGGATCAACGCGGTTGTTGATCAGAATTTCGTGAACAAAGTTTACCGCGTCATCCTTGTCGAGGACGACTAGCTCGATTTGGCGCTGAATTCGGCTCAGAATGTAATCGAAAAACAGTACCGGAAGTTGCGAAATCTCTGCCGACAGCGCAATCACCATGCAAAAGCAGTTCGGGCAGTTATCATAGATGTGACGGAGGATGTCGTTGACTTCTCGCGCCTCCTTGATGCTTGCGCGCTCCAGATCGTCCAGCTCATCAACAAATAGGTATGCGCCCTTCTTGAATCGACGAGAGTCTGTTTCCGAAACCTGCATCTCGTGGACAAACAGATTCACAAGCCTCGTAAAAATTATCATTGCCTGATAATCCCCGAGGGCCCTGGGCGCAAGCAGCTCGCGGAAATCTTCCGCCTCTTGGCAGCGGCTGATCTCTTTAGCGAAATTATGTAATTCCACGGGCGGAATCAGTTTCTCAATAATCTTTTCCGGCGGGACATCATGGCCGTATTGATTTGCCACGCGATAGGCGGAAATGCACTCAATAAGAAAGTTGTGAAAGGCCTGCACATCAGCTAAGAGGCTGGACTTTGCGACAATGTCATCGAGAAAAGCCCCTGCGAACGTAAGCTTCCCTTTGTCCTTTCGCAATGTAGGGATTAGATAGCATACCGAATTAAACGCATCTTTCTCTTCATACAGAATTTTGTTCTGTGCCCAGAGCAGTGCGTGTGACTTCCCGGTCCCGTAGTCCCCATACAGCATCAAGAAATTGGCATTACCAACCTGGTCCGACAGGGACCGCTTTAGATACTTATCCAGCTGCTTTTTTTGCTTTTCATAACCTACCCAGATGCGCGCGCGTGGATCAGCCGCAAAGTTCGGAGTTGACCGGAACGGATTATCCTTCAGGTTGCTCTTGTGGTAGTACTTATCAGGTTCCATCACCATTTTTCGTTCTCCATTTTTTGCCATTGCCCGCGCGCTAGAAATCTGCGTACATCTGGCAGCTCGTACCCGCGCAGCATCAACTCCGCGACATATTCTTCAACAAAGTCGATTTCATCTTCGGGAACCGCGTAACATAGCTCCTCATTGCATCGCCCACTGCCTAGAGCCATCCCGGGCGATGTCAGATTGGCTGATCCAAGAAGGATGAGGGACGAATACCGGTCTCCATGTTGTAGGCCCCGCTCATAGCGGCGATTCTCATCAAAGATAAAGCAATATAACTTGGTGTGCAGACGCGGATAGACGAATATTGTCACTTGCCGTTCGGCAAGATTTTCCATCCAGTCAATATTCTTGTCTTTCGGCGGTGCTGTGATTAAGACGACGCTCGCCCCGTCCTCAACCTGGTCCAGCAACAGCTTACCGAATGCAGCCGTTGGCGCGAACAAATCACAGTCAATAAACGGGGCAACCAGCCAGATATCTTTGTGCGGCAGATTCCGGCGCGAGAAGATCTCACGATTGACCTGGGGCGACGGTACGTTGCGCTTGAACCGGTTGATGAGAGGGGCCGATGCTTGGGGCGTATGCAGGGCAGGCATTGCCGCAATAGCAGCTGCAAGCTCCGGCCCAGCCTCCACCACCGGAACGGCAGCCTCTACTGCTCCGGTTGCGGGCTCGGTTAATCTGTCTTCAATACTATGTTCACCGGCACGGTACAAATAGATATTGTCCCTATATTTCAGGTAGATCACGCGATACGCCGTTCGCTGGCGGCTGACATAACGTATCCAGGCATCTTCAACGCCTTCATAGCGGTGATCCTCCGCATCGGGGCGAAACTTACCGTCCGGGCGAAGGGTCTTCTGGAGGACCCGCCGCGCAAAATGCGCATCAGCGTGATCTTGGAGATCGGCAATGAATTCGGGAAGCAAGAAGACTGGCATTTGTTATCTCTTCAGGCTCAGTGCCGCGCCTGTATTTCTCGATCGCCGCAAAGCCAGCCTTCGCTTCTCACCCTCTTGTTCAGCTGCAATGGCAGCGGGAAGGTCGAGAATTGGCTTTTGCGTTGCGCAGGCGTAAGCAACCGCGGCCGCATAGGCGACAGCTATAGGTATCTCGCGGCGCAGCATCGCCTTTCGGACATGGTGGCTTTGAACGACCTCCATCATCGCGTAAATTAGCTCAACGGCATCATCCGCATCGCTACTTGAGATGGGCTTAACGCGAAGATGGGCATAGGCACCGCCGAAATCAACAAGGCAATCCCAAAGGCTCTTGGTGTGTTCGCCGAGCAAATCCGGCCGAAACCCGGCCCTCACCAACTCGTAGTCCATCGGCCAATAGATGAACAAGCCCTTTGCATCGATGTACCCAGCCTCAGTCAGCCTATCGATGAACTCCTTACCTCGTTGTGTTAGCCCGCTCTTGTCCTCCCACAGGCCCAGCGAACGCGCCCAATCTTTGCGCCGCGGAGGGACCTTGCGGAAGTAATCCTCTGAAAACTCGATCTCATCGGACTCCGTCGCATCGACTCCTCTCGTTTTCTCGGCTTGAAGCGGCGTAGTGCGCTTGAGCGAAACGACAGACTGCCCGGCCCCTGCGCTTCCCTTGTTCTTTTCCTGGCGCTCAACATTTATGGTGCGGTTGATTCGCTTGATGGAGTCTCTCCCGCTCAAGACCGCGCTCAGCGCTGCCCGTTTCTGCTGGATCATCGCACTGAGCCTTTCTTTGATCTGCTGTTCTTCAAAGCCTGCCAGCAGTAGATTGACGAAGATCTCTCCGTCGTTCACGAGAACCGCCCAGAGCATCAGGAATGCGCGCGCCACATCTCTTTGTGGCGCATCCTCCAGCAATGCGCTGGCAATGGCCATCGCATCTAGGTTTTCTAGGACTAGGATATCACCAGGTATGCGCTGGATTAGCCGCAGTGAATAGAAGACATCGGCGATATTGTCTGACTTGAGGTTCCAATGTTCAGAGCCGCTCACCAACTCGTTCCAAGAGGACAACGTGATGTCACGGTTTTTTGTGTACATCGCTTCCAGATCGCCCATGCGTTCGAGTGTGCTCTCCAAGCCCACCGAATAACCGATCTTGCGCATGAAGATCGCATATGGATCAGAATGGGCTGTAGCCGCCATGCGCAGTGACCCTCGGGCGAATTTGAACTAGCACGGTGCGGCTACTCGCTTGGTCGCCGAGAAAGCACTGCCCCGCATCGAGCACACGTACCATATCGCCAAAATCTGTTAGATTTGTCCCCGAGAACTTCATCGCCCCAATGGACTTTGTCGGAATACGGTTCACAGCGGCGTTTATGTCGCTCTGGAAGCTCAGCCGGTGACTGAACGTCACGTTTACTTGGCTGAGAATGCGGTCATCGAGCGCAGAGGGCTGCTGTGTGGCTAGCACCAACGACAGGCCCGCATCTCGGCCTCGCTTTACGTACTCCACCAAAGCTCCCCGCGCTGGCGAAATCTGATCGCTCGGGGCCACGACATGCGCCTCATCGATAACAAGCCAAACGCGATCAGGCGTGCCGTCTGACTCAAACGGCTTCTGAAAGAAACTGGCCGTTTTTTTCTTATTATGATGCCTGCCGAGAATATCGAACAGACTCCGGGCAATCACTGCCGTGATTAGTGACTTATCCTCGTTGCGTAGCTCACGCAAAGTCAGAATATTGCAAGTCCCTTCCTCTAGGAAATCTTTGACCCTCAAGCCATTCGCAGAGAACAGATTGGTGCGCCGGTAATCATCAAGTTTATAGGAAATGGCGTTACGAGAGGAGTCCGCCACGGTCGGCCAATTTGCATCATTGGCGATATAGTCCAACATGTCCGTGATTTCGTAGTCGGTATCTCCGAGGGCTTCGAGCGTAGTGGTAATGATGTGGCCTTGCGGGCTGTAGACTTCCTGTCCCAGTAGCGCGCACCATTCCTCAGCCTTTACGTCTTTGGGCCTTATTTGTAGTACTTTTTCCGTGCCCAGGAATGTCGTCGTGCCCGGCGGTGCGTAAACCTTAGTATCAGCAAGGCTATTTGGCGCAAGGTTCCATCGTTTCAGCTCGTCCAGCTGCGCCTTGTTTGCCGGGATCGCTTGCCGTGGTGCATAGCCCAGCGTCCAAAATTGGCTTTGCGTATCAATAATGATGGAAGTGATTGGTTTCACATCGTTCTGGATCGATGAGGGCGTCGTCAGCTTGGAGATGCCCTCCACCAAAACGCCCAGATCAAAGCTCTTGCCACTTCCGCGTGTGCCCGTGATGTAAATTACATGCGGAAAGGTCGTGTCCAACCAGGCATCCGCGCCTAGATAACTCCGCCCCTTTGTGGTCTCCAAAATTTTGCCGACGTATAAAAGGTTACTGTAATCCTCGTCCTTCAGCGCGCGGCCAAAGACAACATTTTGCCCCTTGGAAACGTACTGGATTTTGACCAAAGGATCTTCGACCGTATATGGACTCTTGTCGATGACTGTCCCGAAGCGCTCACCCGGCTTGCTGGAGAAACTCATCCTGGTATTCCTTGAAGGACAGCCATGCAGCTTGATCGCCCGAGCGTAGCATTAGAACCTTCGTCGGGCGCAACGCGTCGAGGTAGTGGGTGTGGTTGGCTGCCGCGATGAAGGCGATCCGCCCGCTCGCAATGATCTGCTTGCGCAAGTTATGTGCCACGATCTTCGCTGTGATCGGATCAAGATCGCTACAAAATTCATCTAGGATCCAGACTTCCTCATCCCGTAGAAGCAGATCAGCCATCATCGCCCGGTATTGCTGGCCGCGGCTAAGCATCCAGAATGGTTTGATGAACGCCAGTGCTTCTGATAGCCCAGCGCGACTGAGCGCGATGAAGGCGCGCTCCGGTGTGAACTTCTCGGCCAAAGCTTCAAAGACTGGGATATCCTCGCGCAGCGGACGCAGCCAGCCAGCGGAGTACTTCAAGATTCCCGTGCGCCTCACCATTAAATTCCCATCCAGCGTTTTTCCCGGGTCAAGCGCATTCAGGAACACACTCTTACCGCTGCCGCTAGAGCCAACCACTAGAATAATATTGCCATTGGATGCCTTGACGGATATGTTCTGCACAATATCGGCATAGATCGTGTCGCCCTTCAGCCCAAACGCATCCATGATGATCTTAGTAGATTTTGTCTCAGGCATCCTATAAGCCGCGCGAATCGATAAACTTTCGATGCTAATTTGCGTACTCTTGACCGAAAACTCGCTTCTTTTGGTAATAACCGCTTCTTTCGGTGGCCTCGCCTTCAACGCTGCGTGCAGATATTTCGATGCGTAATCATCGAGCGGGCACAAGTAATAGGGAATGGGATGTCGGATAATGGAACGCAAAATTGCCCATTCACCCGTTGTGAGTGCATCGTGGTTCTGCTCAATTTTCCGTTTGAGTACTTCCAAGCCCTCTTCAAAGCTGATTTGGATTGTCTTGCAATAGTCTTCTAGCGCCCGGAAATATTTACGCTGCAAGCTCATCATCCCGAACTCGCCGCTAGGAGCTCGCGCCATATGCTCCATATCTTTGACGACGCGCGAAAGATTGCCTTCGGTCTGGCCAACATACTTGAAGCCCGACGATGACACGAAATCGATGTGACGGAGCATCTCTGCCGAGATTTCCATGAAGATCGGACGCACGCCTCCAATGTGCCAGCGCTCCACGGCAAAGGTCTTGGCAGCCTTAAGGATGCGCCGAGTGATGCCGAGACCCCGAAGCTCCGGGCTCACGACGATCCGGCCCACACGGACTATCGTGTTCAGATAGCCCTTCATTGCACATTGGTCCCAGCGCTCCCATGCGATATCACGCTCAGGATGCCCAAAAGGATAGTCAAAGAGGTCGTGACGCGGCTTGCACATCATAAGCGGCATCTGGAGATCGATGTAGCCAGCTGGAACCCAGCGCTCTCCAATTTTGATGTCTGCACAGAGGACGGCGCGGCGCCCGCCTACAGAAGCGGTCGCGCTCTTTTGTTCCTCACTATGCGACTTCTCACTGAGAGAATTGTTAGTTTTGTAGTGGAACTGCTCTAGGAATTCAAGCGCGCGCATATCGGCGTCTGAATTGAGTTCCTTTATTCGCAGTTCGAATGTTTCCTTCCCGATGTACACGGTATCATCAGTTGAGAATAGCGGTGTCAGTGGAATATCTGGCTCGCTCTCCTCTTTCGATACCACGAATACCTTGTTGCTTCCGGCGGTCCCAAAGCGGATGGTGTCGCCCCTGCCAACAACAGCAAAGCGATGCACCCGAATGGTTACGGGTGTCTCATTACCGCCACGCACCGTGATATTCTTGAAATGGCCCTTGGGGTTTGCTGTTAGAACGCTATAAATCTTACATGATCTACTCATCATCCCTCTGTATCTTGTCAGGGTTTCTGCGACACATCCCGCGAACGCTCCCTCGACCTAGCTGCACGCCTCGGGGCCACGAAAGGCCATCTCCATCTGCATATTTACAGTAAAGCGAGAGTGTTACAACATACAGGTATAATCGCTCTTGCGGGCATGACCTAGCCCCAAGAGCCGTACCGGGTCGGACGCTATCATTTGCTTGAGCCATTCCATGACCGCTCCCGGTCTGGGAGACGTTATAATTATTCTGGGTGTTTATAGGCCAACCCGATGAGTCAATACTAGCCCAAACGAACGACCGCTTCCAGTCTGTCGCCGACATCCCAACCGCTCGGCGCTCCACCAACGCCATACGCCATACGCCATACGCCATACGCCATACGCCATACGCCATACGCCATACGCCATACACCACAAGACTAGCCCAATCCAACGTCCGCTTCCAGTCTTCAGGAGCCGTCGAGCAGGTTAGGCTTTCACATGGTGAGAGCCGATGACCAGGATGAAACTATTTTGTCCGGGATGATAGTTTTTTGTCCGTCAACAAACCGGCCCGCGCGGCATCCTTGCTGATGATGCTACGGGCATGTTCGGCGCTTTCCCAGCCCGTGACCTTGACCCACTTGCCCGGCTCCAGATCCTTATAGTGCTCGAAGAAGTGGCGGATCTGGTCGCGCAGGGGCGCGGGCAGGTCCGTTACCTCCTGCACCCCCTCATAGCCCGCCGCCAGCTTGGCCTGGGGCACGGCTACGATCTTGGCATCGACACCGCTTTCGTCTTCCATGAGCAGCACGCCCACGGGCCGGGCGCGGATGACGCTGCCGGGCGTTACGGGCTGGGGCGACCAGACCAGGCAATCGGTGGAATCGCCATCATCGGAAAGCGTGTTGGGGATGAAGCCATAGTTCAGGGGGTAGTGCATGGCCGTGAACAGGAAGCGATCCACGAAGACGGCCCCGGAGGCCTTGTCCACTTCGTATTTGATGGAGGAACCCTGGGGGATTTCGATGACGACGTTGATATCCTTGGGCAGGTCCTTGCCAGCGGGCAGTTTTTTCAGGTCCATTACATCTCCTTGGGTGATGATGAAAAATGGGCGCGCAGACGTTCGAGGTCGGCGGCGGTATCGACTCCTGCCGCAGGGGCAGCGCTGCCCCGATGGACGGCAATGCCGACCCCATGCTCCAGGACGCGCAACTGTTCAAGCGATTCGCCGCGCTCCAGGGGCGTGGGGGCCCAGGCGGCGTAGGTCTGCAGGAAGGCGCTGCGATAGGCATAGAGCCCCAGGTGCCGCCAATAGGCCCCGGGCAAGGGGGCGTCGTCATCCAGGGGGAAGTGTTCCCGGTCCCAGGGGATGGGGGCGCGGGAGAAATAGAGCGCGCGGTCCTGGCGGTCCATCACCACCTTGACCACATGGGGGTTCGCCAGCTCCGACCAGGTCCGGATGGGTACGGCCGCCGTGGCCATGGGGCAATGGGGATGGGTCTCCAGGAGGGCGGCGGTGGCCGCCAGCAGGGCCGGGTCCATGAGGGGTTCGTCGCCCTGGAGGTTGACGATGATGGCCTCATCGGGGAGCGCCAGGAGCCTGGCCGCTTCGGCCAGCCGTTCGCTGCCGCAGTGGTGGGAGGGGTCGGTGGCGACCGCCTCGCCGCCGAAATCCTGCACACAGGCCATGACCTCCTCGTGATCGGTGGCCACCACCACCCGCGCCGCGCCGCTCTCCAGGGCCCGCCGCCGGACCTGCTCGATCATGGGCAAGCCGCCCACGTCCAGGAGCACCTTGCCCGGCAAGCGGGTGGAGGCCATGCGCGCGGGGATGAGAACGCAAAAGTTCACGGCATCTTGCCCTCATAATGCTCGGCATCATCCACGAGCAATACCGGGATGTCATCGATGATGGGATACTTCAGGTGGCAACGCTCACAACACAGCGCCTCTCGCTGGGCGCAGGGAAAGAGGGGGCCTTTACACTGCGGACAGGCGATGAGATCCAGCAAACGATGATCCACACTCATATAGTCCTCCTTTACGGCAAGCGCTGCGCCAGCCAATCCCAAAAGGGCGCTTCCAGCTCGGCGCGGATGCGCAGGAACCAGTCATCCGGTCCGGCAATTGCCCGGCATTTTACCGCATCCTTGGCCGTCATGACGATGGGCCGTGGACAAGCGGCGAGGTCCTTGGCGGAGAAGGGATGATGATCGGCAAAAACACGGCTTTGCACCCGCGCCCCCAGGCTCGCCAGGATGGCGGTAAAGCGTTCGGGGCGGGCTATGCCGCTCAGGGCGGTTACCGCCCTGCCCTGCAGGCCG